>CAISVC010000296.1 GCA_903888815.1 uncultured Fibrobacterota bacterium | reverse complement strand
TCCTGCCACTGCCGCACCATGCCGAGCCATCCGTTGTTCAGAATCACGATTTTGACCGGAATCCTGTTGAGCGAAATGGTGGCCAGCTCCTGAATGTTCATCTGTATCGACCCGTCTCCTGCCACGTCAATGACCGGCCTCCCGGGATGCGCCATGGCGGCCCCCATGGCGGCCGGCAGACCGAACCCCATGGTGCCGAGCCCGCCGGAACTAAGAAGCGTCCGGGGCTCGACGAATTTATAGTAGTGCGCGGTCCACATCTGGTGCTGGCCGACGTCGGTTGCCACAATAGCTTTACCCTTAGTCAATTTATACAGCGTTTCGATGACCATCTGCGGCTTGATTTCGGCATCCGATTCCGACGGCTTGTAGGTGAAAATACCGTCGGCCTTTAATGCGTCGATCTGGCGGTTCCACTCGTCGGGCCTGCGCGGCGCGACAATTTTGTTGAGCTGCTCAAGGATCAATTTCGCATCGCCCACCACCGGTATATCAACCTTGATAATTTTTGAAATCGCGGACGGGTCGATATCCATATGGATGACCTTTGCCTTCTGGGCGAAATGATCCACATTGCCGGTAACGCGGTCATCGAACCGCACGCCGATCGAGATAAGCAGATCCGTTTCACTAAGCGCGGCATTGGCCGCCTGGGAACCGTGCATCCCCGGCATGCCGATAAAAAGCGGATGATCTCCCGGAAATGCGCCGAGACCCATGAGCGTGAGCGTCACCGGCGCGCTGATTGTTTCGGCCAATTCACGAAGCTCGCGATGCGCGCCCGAGAGAATGACGCCGCCGCCGGCATAAATGACCGGCCTTTGAGCCGCCGCGATCGCTTCCGCCACTTTTTTTATCTGCAGCGCATGTCCCACCGTATTGGGCCGGTAGGAGCGGATTGCAACATTTTCGGGATATTCATAATTTTCAAGAACCGCCCGCGATACATCGGCCGGAATATCGACAAGCACCGGTCCCGGACGCCCGGTCCGCGCTATGTAAAATGCCTGTTTGAGAAGCGTTGGAAACTCCTCGACCGTTTTCACCAGAAAGTTGTGTTTGGTGATGGAACGGGTGATTCCCGCGATGTCGGCTTCCTGAAAAGCATCGCTTCCCAGAACTTTCGTCGGCACCTGTCCGGTCAACGCAACCATGGGTATCGAATCCATATAAGCGGTCGCGATGCCGGTCACCAGGTTGGTTGCGCCCGGCCCTGACGTGGCCAGACAGACCCCTACCCTGCCGGTTGCCCGCGCATAGCCGTCGGCGGCATGCGCGGCAGCCTGCTCGTGCCGCACCAGAATGACTTCCGGTGTTTCGACGTCGTATAAGGCGTCGAAAATAGGAATAACCTGGCCGCCCGGAAAGCCGAAAATGACCTCCACATTTTCCTTCTGCAAAGCGTCCACCAGTATCTGAGCACCTGTCTTTTTCAAAAGGACCTCCATCCGCGCTTAGCGGAAAAAACTAAAGTAAAATACCACCTTTTTATAGTGAACGTCAAAATTAAAGTCTCGACACTATAAAAAGGCGGATTAAAAAATTGCCGATGGCAATAAAAAAGCCCGTTTCCTTTCTCGGGAAACGGGCTTTTATTTTTTGTCTCTGCTTTTCAGGTCAAAAACCCGTTTCCCTCCGATCAGGGACAATAATCAGCCCCCCGGTAAGCAGTACTAGCGCGACAGTCATTCTGGAAACGGAATTTCCGCAATTCATTTTTGACCTCATGGAATAAAGATATCTATTTACTCGGCAGAAGTCAAGTGCTTTATCGATGCAATCATTAAGGCAGCACAAACCGGCGAAATCGGGGGAAGAGTTGAATAGAGAGGATTCGAAGTTCAGTTATTAACCATCTTTTCAACTATTCATCTGTTCAACTGTTTTTAGAATCCTTCCCCCATGGTCCAGAGCCGGTACCCTGCGGTATGAAGATCGAGGCGGACACCCTGGCCGGTCTCGCTCCACTTATAGGTAAAATCCGCATACCCGAACCCCTCCGGCGTGCGGTAGCTGCTGATCTGTTTTTCAAACGGCAAACCCCCCAGTTTCTTCGAAAGAACGAGCAACCGGGCAGGGTGCACCATATTAAAAAGATCATGCTCCCTGACCGCATATTCAACATTTCCGCGGTGATAGATGCTTGCGGTAAAGGGTTTCCAGAGTTCCCGCGCATGATTCGGCCCTGCGATAATCCAGCGTCTCAATTCAAACCCGTATATGCAGAGCGCAACCGCCAGAAATACGCAGAAGAGTTTCCTGCTTTTTACCCGCAGCAGATTCCAGAAAAATTCCATGCAGATAAAATTAATAAGAATGAATTCAATGGCATCAAAAAGCTCGTTCCAGAATGAGATCTGAAAAAGATTGAGGAAAAACGCTGCAATAAGGACTACCGCATAGAGATAATAACGGGCTTTACGCAATGGAACATACCGGCAGAAAACATAGCTCACCGGAATGACAAGCAGCGGAACAAGCCATAAAAGGATTTTTATCATGACCTGAGTCCTTATTTTCCGAACAGCAGTGATTGGTCAGCATAAAATAATCCTGCCACGCAGGCGGTCATGAGGCACGCGAGCGTTGCGGCCACCAGCGCGCGCAAGCCTACTTCCGAAAGTTCCCTCATCCGCCCTGGAACGAGCGCGCCATACCCTCCGACAAAAACCGCCATGGAGGCGAAATGGGCGAACCCGCACAGCGCATACGCGGTAATCACCGCAGAGCGGGGCGTAATCGCATGCTGTGCAAGCGCCGCTGCAAGGTCCTGGTAGCCGGCCACCTCGGTCGCGACCGCCCGCTCTCCTACGATTTTAGCGACGATCACGGCATCCGACGGCGAAACCCCCATGACAAAAGAAAACGGATAAAAAAGATAGCCTAAAAGCCCCTTAAGTGTCCAGTCGATGTGCACGGCAAGCAGCGCATTGATTTTCCCGCCAAAAAAAACGATCCCCATATCGACGAGCGCAATAAGCCCGAGCACAGCCAGGAGCAAGGCCGCGATGCCGACAATCACCTTGACCCCGGCGTTCGCGCCGTTGATGATGGCTTCGAACAGGTTCGATTCTCGCTCATAATGCGGGCGGACCGACGTACCGAGCGTCTTCGGCGTCTGCGTTTCCGGGAACATGACTTTCGACATGAGAATCGCCGCCGGAATTGAGAGAATCGATGCGGAAACCAGGTGCCCGGCAAT
>CAISVC010000295.1 GCA_903888815.1 uncultured Fibrobacterota bacterium | reverse complement strand
TCCGGGCAGCGTCAAGGCGTCCGGTGCAGGGAACATCGGCATAGCGTTTTCGGGCCGTTTCCTCCGTATCGCAATTCCTGCTTTCGAGAAACCCCGGCGCCTGAACGTCACCCTGTATGATGCAAGTGGAAGACGTATCGCGCAGCCGGTCAACGTGTTGACGAGCGGGGGCACCTATAGCATACAACCGTCAGCATCAGCTGCCAGCGGACTGGTAGTAGTAGCAGTCAAGTGCGGGTTGATGGAAAAGATCGTAGCCCGGCATTATCTGAAGTAGTGTCTGATGCATTGACCACGCGCCATTTGTGCGCGGTCTCGGCCCTGCGTGTTTCACGGGTCCCGCTGTTCGTGCTCCTTAACAGCGATGAAGCCAATAGCATATATAGGAAACCGGAATTGGATTCTGGCGCTGATCCTAACTGCCGTCACCTTTGTCGCTTACCATCCGGCATGGCATGGAAAGCCGATCTGGGACGATGAAGATCACATTGCCTCGCCGATGCTTCGTTCCGCGGATGGACTGGCACGCATCTGGACGCAACCGGGAGCTGCAAAGCAGTACTATCCGTTGGTGCACAGCGTTTTCTGGGTGGAATATCATCTCTGGGGCGATTCGACGACGGGCTATCATCTGCTTAATATTCTGCTGCATATTTTTTCCGCACTGCTGCTCGTGAGAATTCTGCGGTACCTGAAAATACCCGACGAAGTCGCCTGGCTTGCCGGAGCAATTTTCGCCCTGCATCCGGTGCAGGTGGAGTCCGTGACAAACAGAGGAGGCCATTGCCCATTACCGGAAAGCACTGCTGCTCAACCCCCGGTCTGTTGAAATCCATTACAATCTTGGCAATGCATTGTTTCAGACCGGCCGGACCGATGAGGCGATTGTCCATTACCGGAAGGCATTGGAAATCAAACCCGACAATATCGCCGTCCTTAACAATTGTGCGGTCGCTTTTCAGGAAACCGGACGCTTTGCCGAGGCAATGACGCTTCTCCAAAGGGCTTGTGAGGCGGCAAAGTCCACAGGCCAGGTATCGCTTGTTACGGAAATCACGGCAGAGCTTGAGCGGCTTAATCATGAAAGCCGTTCAGCCCAAGGAAAACCGAAGGCGCAGCCGCAGAAATAACTATATTGATTTTCCATGCAATCGAAAAACGGTAAAGGCACGAATGCCGCTTCCATTGAATTGACCGTTAAAGCGGTTGTCCTTGGCATTATTCTGTCGGTCATCATGACCGCAGCCAATGCCTATCTCGGGTTACGGGCAGGAATGACGGTGAGCGCGGCGATTCCGGCGGCCGTCGTTTCCCTGGGCGTTTTGAGCCTGTTCAGGCGGTCGAGCACGTCGGAACATAACCTGGTGCAGACCACCGCCTCGGCAGGACAGGCCGTTGCCGCCGGGATCATCTTTACCGCACCGGCGCTGGTCCTCATGGGGTATTGGAAAAATTTCAATGCAATGGAGATCGCGAAGATCGCGACGATCGGGAGTGTTTTCGGCGTTTTGTTCACGGTTACTTTACGGAGGGCATTCATCCTCGAAGCAAAGCTGAAATTTCCCGAAGGCATAGCGGTCGCCGAAGTAATCCGTGTCGGCCACGAGGCGCGCCAGAAGGGCGGAATAAAAGGCAACGAGGGAGTAAAGCTGATCGGTTCCGGAGGATTATTCAGCGCGATGATGAATCTCTGCAGCGCGGGATTTCAGATGTGGCCGGATCCGATCCGGGGTGCGGTTTCCGTCAAAGGCGCGCTGTTCGGCGCCGGCGCCAATCTTTCCCCGCTCCTTGTCGGCGTGGGGTATATCGTCGGCCGGAACGGTTCGATCCTCATCTTTCTCGGCGGCGCCATCTCCTGGTTCGTTGCCATTCCGCTCTACTCATTTCTGACCGGCCATTATGTGTCCGGCGGAAACATTGCCGACGCCACCGCGATCTGGAACACGAAAATCCGTTACCTGGGTGTGGGCGCCATGATCGTGGGCGGCCTTTTCTCAATTATCAAACTGTTTAAACCCATCATTAACGGCATCAGGGCCTCGGTCCAGTCACTCAAAAAAGTGCGTTCCGGAGAGCTTGTTGACAGAACAGAACTCGATATCCCCGTTGTCTGGGTCGGCGTCGGGCTCGCGCTCTGCTTCATCCCGCTGCTGCTCCTGTACCTGGATGTTCTGAAGAGCCTGCGGGTCGCCGTCATTATGAGCGCCGTGCTGTTTATCTTCGGCTTCTTTTTCACCGCGGTTGCCGGCTACATGGCCGGTATGGTCGGGTCATCGAACAATCCGATATCGGGAGTCACCATTTCCACGGTGCTGCTGTCGTCACTCCTGCTGCTCGCGCTCATGGGTTCCGGCAGTGTTTCCGGAGCCGCGTCGGCGATCATTGTCGGGGCGGTCATCTGTACTGCCGGCGCCATTGCCGGAGAGATACTGCAGGACCTCAAAGCCGGTCAGATCCTCGGAGCGACGCCGTGGAAACTGCAGGTCATGGAACTTGTGGGGGCCGTTGTCGGCGCGCTCGTGATCGGCTATACGCTGACGATCCTCCATACCGCGTACAGGATCGGCTCGCCGGCGCTGCCTGCTCCGCAGGCAACGCTGATGCGCGCCGTTGCCGAAGGCGTATTCAGGGGAAATCTGCCGTGGAACTTTGTCATTGCGGGCGGCATCATCGGCGTCATTATTCTGATTGCTGACAAGATACAGGAAGTCCGGAAATCCTCGTTCAGGGTTCCGGTGCTCGCTGTTGCGGTCGGCATCTATCTGCCGTTCTGGCTCTCACTGCCGATCCTTATCGGCGGCCTGATCGCCCATTTCGCGAAGAAATCCGGTGCGACCCAGGAGGACGAACACCGGGGGTTGATTTTTGCTTCGGGGTATGTGACCGGGGAATCGATCATGGGCATTCTGGTCGCCGTACCGATCTTTGCCTCGGGAAGAAGCAACTGGTGGCCGTCCCTTGCCGTTTCTCCCTGGCTGGGTGTCGCGTTGTTTGCGGGAGGAATCATCTGGCTGTATCTGGTGGCCGGAAAAAGAAAAACAATAAAAAAAGTTGAAGAGATGAATGGTTGAATAGAAAAGAAGAAATCAAACAGCAAGCTTGATTTTCAGGGAGAATAGCATATGTCATCCGCCATAAAGGCCTGTACGGCAATAGAAGGACTTGAGCCGAAACGGCTGTGGGAATATTTTGCCGAGCTCAGCGCCATACCGCGCTGTTCGAAACACGAGGCGGAAGCGGGCCGGTACGTGTTCGGCGTAGCGAAGAAGCTGGGCCTGGAGGTTTTCAAGGATCCAAAGGGCAATGTCATTGCGTGGAAAAAAGGTACGCCGGGCCGTGAAAAAGCGCCCCTTGTCGCCCTGCAGAGCCATCTTGATATGGTATGCGAAAAGAACAGGGACAAGGCCCATGATTTCAGCAGGGACCCCATTGTCCTGAAGCGGAATGGAAATTTTCTCACCGCCGACGGCACCACGCTCGGCGCGGACAACGGCATCGGCGTCGCCACGTCTCTTGCCATTATGGAAGACGCCGCGCTCAATCACGGCCCTCTCGAGTTCGTGTTTACGGTCGATGAGGAGACCGGTCTCACGGGCGCCGCCGGCCTGCAGAGCAATGCGCTGAAGGCACGCACCCTGATCAATCTGGATACCGAAGATGAGGGCGTTCTGTACGTCGGGTGCGCCGGCGGCTGCGACAGCATCGGAACGCTTGCCGTGGCGTTCGAATCGCTGACTGCGAACCATGCGCTCTTTACGCTTAAAGTGGAGGGCCTGCGCGGCGGCCACTCCGGAATTGATATCCATACCGGCCGCGGTAATGCGATAAAACTCCTGAGCCGTGCGATGCATATCCTTTCGGACAGGGGAGTGCGGCTCTGCCGCCTGTCGGGCGGCAACAAGCGCAATGCGATCCCGCGCGAGGCCGAAGCGCTTTGTGCGGTGCCGGCCGCGGAAACGGAAGCGGCTGCGGCTGAAGTTTATAAACTTGACAAAATATACAAGAAGGAATATGCTACGGCCGACAGCGGCGTGGCGCTTTCGCTTACGGCCTGTAACGGAAAAAAAAGCGGCGCGCGGGTGCTGAAGACTGCCGTTCGGAAGCGGCTCGTCAATCTGTTGAACGCTCTTCCGCACGGAGTTGTCGCCATGAGTCAGGATATTCCGGGACTGGTCGAGACTTCTGCAAACCTTGCCAGAGTGACGACGAAGGAAAATTCGGTGGTGATCGAGACCAGTCAGCGCAGCTCGGTGGAGAGCAGAAAAACGGAGATCGTTCAAACGGTGAACGCGGCATTCGCGCTTGCCGGCGCTGCTGTCAGCCACGGCGACGGCTATCCCGGATGGAAGCCGGACCTGCATTCGCCGATTTTGAAAACAGCGATGGAGACCTACCGGCGCATGTACGGGAAAGAGCCGGCGGTAAAGGCCGTGCACGCGGGGCTCGAATGCGGCATCATCGGCGAAAAATTTCCGGGAATGGACATGGTATCGCTCGGCCCGACCCTTGAGATGGTGCACTCTCCTGAAGAACGGGTGCAGATCGGCAGCGTGAAGAAGTTCTGGGATTATCTGCTGGCGATTCTGGAGAGCGTGTAAGCAGACGGAGAGAGGCGGAATCGCGGAAAAAATCCGGTCTTCAGAAATCGATTCTGATGCCGAATCCCTTCGGCCTCTGGAAAAATCAGCCCGCCCGCGATTTCACGTCTCTCTAGTGGAACCGTAGTGCGCGACGATATTGAAGCCTTCTCTGTCCCCGGGATCAGGGATTGTATTCCCGGAGAACTTCTTTATTGAGAACTTTGAGTTCTACCCGTCGGTTGATTTGCCGGCCCTCGGCGGAATTATTGTCGGCTTTCGGCTGCGACATGCCGTATCCTATGGAGCTCAACTTACCCGATAGCTCCGGTGCAACGCTGAGCAGATAAGTGCGTACCGATTCCGCCCTGAGCTGGCTGAGCCGCACGTTGGATTCAACGCCGCCGACATTGTCGGTATGTCCGCCCACCTCAAGCATGAGCTTGGGATATTTGGCAAGCATCCTGCCTATAATATTCAAATACGGCTTTGAATTGATTGATATCCCCGTCTTACCTGTCGCAAAATAAACTGCGTCGAGCAACAGCAGTCCGGTCGAGAGCAGTTGCTTTTCGGCGTCTGAACGCTTTGATCGTTCCAGCTCCACCTGTCGCTTCGACTCTGCAAGGGCGATCGAATCCTGCCGGGATTTCTGAGTAAGGGCATCCGCAACGTGGCTCAAAGAATCGGCGCGTTGGCGTTGCAGCTGGTTTTGAAGCGCCGCGGCAACGGAGTCCTCCCGGGCTTTCCTTGCCAGGCTGTCGGCGGATGCCTTGAGCAGGAATTCTTTTTTAGCAAGACTGTCGGCTCTGGATTTCAGATGGGCTTTCTCGGCTTCCTCTTTCTTTTGCTTTTCCAGCGTCTGGGCCCTCTTGCCTGCCAGCAGATCGAACGAGAAAACCATACCCCCGAAGATCCTGAAACGCTCAAGCGCCCGCATCGCTTCAGGCGCTGCACGTTGCTTGGACAAGGCAATATCTCCGCCGAGAAGAACATTAAAGTACCATGGTGTTCTGAGGTACACGGAAGGGGTGACCCACAGAGGGTCGTACAAAAGAGAAATATGCTTGGTGTATGTGCGGGAGTTCATTTCAACGCCCATGGTGAATACTGGGTGAAAATTCGCCTGGATTCCCCCCGCCAGAAGCATGATCAACCCTTTGTCTTTTTCAATCGAAGCCACCAGGCCTTCATTAAAATGAAACTTCAGTGCGAGGCCCTCGGTGCCGAACACCAGAGACTGAACAGCCTTCCCGACGAAATCGTAATTGTTTCGGGTCTCGAAATAATTGTATCCGTCGGCGTTGTTCCCGTTGATCTGGTTTGCACTGGTCCCGCCGATGATAGCAACCTGGAGGCCCAGACGGACCGGGATGGTGTCAGGAAAGGGGAGTGTCCCCTGGATGCCGCAGTTGATAGCACCCAGGCCGTTGCCGCTGGGGGTATCATAATTCTGCGAGGTAAAACCGTTGATAGTGGCGAATACGTCGATGAAAGGGTTGACTCCGAAAGAAAACGATACGTTCCCGGTGTAAATGCCGGCGTCGACATTGGGGGCGTTGGTGATGGCGTTTTTTTGCTGGTACCACGATCCGTAGAGAGAAAAAGTCAGACGCCCCGCGCCCATGGCTTCGCCCGAGGCCGTTTGTGTCAGCCCCCGGGTTGCGTTGAGGGTTGTGGTCGGCGATGGATTGTTGAATTCAGCATATACGAGTCCTGCGAGGATGAGTAGAAAACATCCCGTCCGGAAACCCGTACAGTACAATCGATGCTCACTATTTCTACGCATTCGGTTGCCTCCTTTATTTAAAAAACACAACCTAAGATAGATTCCAAAAGTAAGGGAAGTC
>CAISVC010000294.1 GCA_903888815.1 uncultured Fibrobacterota bacterium | reverse complement strand
TTTTATAATTACGTAGCTGTGCAAACGATCAAATAAAAAAACATGAAGAAAATTTTAATTATCGGCGGAGCAGGGTTCATTGGCTCCAATGTAGGTGTCGCACTTAGAGCGGAAGGGCATACCGTTGAATGTTTTGATAATCTTTCCCGAAGAGGATCTGAAATACTGCTCAAGCGCGTTCTCGATCACGGATGTTCTTTTGTCCACGGTGATATCCGCAATCCGGAGGATTTTTTAAAATTAAAAGATACCTTTGACATTCTGATAGAGTGCAGCGCCGAACCGTCTGTGCTTGTCGGCACCCGGGGTGAAGATGCCAGGTTCCAAATCAATAATAACTTGTTCGGGACGGTAAATTGTTTGGAATTTGCCCGTGTTTGGCAAATCCCGGTCATTTTTCTCTCAACGTCAAGAGTCTATCCATATACTGCGATTAATAAGCTTGCCTTTCGTGAAAGCGATACTCGATTTGAATATGCTGATAATCAAGTCGGGGTGAGCCAAAAAGGGATTTCAACCATGTTTACACTCCAAGGCTATCGGTCTCTTTATGGCGCTACTAAACTGGCTTCGGAATACCTGCTGCAGGAATATGGCGGCCAGTACAACCTGCCAAGTATCATCGACCGCTGCGGCGTCATCGCTGGTCCCTGGCAGCTTGGGAAAGTGGACCAAGGCGTGTTCACCTACTGGATTTATAGGCATTATTTTGAAAAAGATCTTCGCTATATCGGATTCGGGGGATCCGGTAAACAAGTAAGAGACCTTCTTCATATTGATGATCTGGTTCGACTTATAAAAAAACAGATGGGTGAAGTTGGGCGCTTCCGCGGAGAAGTATTCAACGTCGGGGGTTCGGAATATTCAAACCTATCATTAAGCGAAACAACCGCATTGTGCCGTAAAATCACTGGGAAAAAAGTAGCCGTTTCAAGCACGCTTGATAATCGTCCCGCAGATGTAAAATGGTTCATCACTGATAATGGAAATACCCAGAATGTTTTTAACTGGAAACCCGAGAAAAAGCCGGAAGATATCCTGTCCGATATTTACATATGGCTTTCCGAGCACACCGGGAGTTTCTCGGGTCTTTTTAAAGGGGAATAAATGAAAACCGTGCTTATAGCGGGAAGCGCCGGGTTAATCGGATCCGAATCGGTAAGGTTTTTCTGTGAAAAAGGATTTAAAGTACTCGGGATCGATAATGACATGAGGAAATACTTTTTTGGCCAGGAGGCATCGACAAAATGGATGCTGAAGGAATTGCAATCATCGTATAAAATGTTTAAAAATTATGATGCCGATATCCGCGATTTCGCCTCAGTATCGCGGATTTTTCGGGAATATCGGTCCGATCTCGTTTTAGTAGTTCATACCGCCGCCCAACCCTCACACGATTGGGCAGCGCGTGAACCGTTCACCGATTTCTCGGTTAACGCTGCGGGAACATTAAACCTTCTGGAAGCAACCCGACAGTTTTGTCCTGATGCGTCTTTTATTTTTACCTCGACCAATAAAGTGTATGGGGATACCCCTAACCGTTTACCGCTCAGGGAACTTGCGACACGCTGGGAAATTGACCCAAGCCATACGTATTACAAAAATGGAATTGATGAAATGATGTCTATCGATCAGACGAAACATTCAATTTTTGGCGCATCAAAAGTTGCGGCAGATATAATGGTTCAAGAATACGGCAGGTACTTCGGGATGAAGACCGGCATCTTTCGCGGTGGTTGTCTGACCGGTCCATCGCACGCAGGCACGGAACTTCATGGATTTTTAGCGTACCTGATGAAATGTGCGGTCACGAAAAGGGAATATCGGATTTACGGATATAAAGGGAAACAGGTGAGAGACAATATCCATAGTTTTGATCTTGTGAATGCCTTCTGGCATTTCTATCAGGCTCCGCGGACAGGCGAAGTGTATAATATGGGCGGCAGCCGATTCAGCAACTGCTCGATGCTCGAGGCAATAAAAAAATGCGAAGAAATATCGGGCAATACAATAAAAGCCGTCTATTCGGAAACAAACCGCATCGGCGACCATATCTGGTGGATTTCCGATGTAAGTAAGTTTAAACGGCATTATCCGGATTGGTCGCTCACTAAAACAATAGATGACATTTTATCGGAGATATTCTCAAGCAATAAAAATCGCTGGGCCAAAGAGAGAAGTAATTAATGAACCAGCACCTTGATAATGCGTTGACCATGCAAGATGCGACGGGCAATCAATCGAAGGATGTTTACCGTCGTAGATTTAAAGAGGAAATCAAATTCAGGAGTACTATGTGGAAAGCGCTGTGTGATGGCTATTTTCAAAAATTCATCCCAACCGATTCAGTTGTTCTTGAACTTGCGGCCGGCTATTGTGAATTCATCAATACTATTCACGCAGCAAAAAAACACGCCGTTGATATCAACGAGCAGACGCTCAACTATGCGGGACCTGATGTCAAGGTACTATTAACAAAATCTACGGATCTGAGTAGCGTTGGGGATTCGACGGTTGATGTCGTATTTGTTTCGAATTTTTTTGAACATATCAGCAAACCGGATATCACACAAACCATCAAAGAATGTTACCGTATCTTGAGGTTAAACGGACACTTGCTTATCCTGCAACCGAATATTCGCTATATCAAGAAGGATTATTGAATGTTTTTCGATCATATCACACCTCTTGAGGATCGTGCAATGTGTGAATGTTTTTCGATCATGGGCTTTCATATTCAACAAGTACTTCCCCGATCAATTTTTTTAGTAAGGTTATACCTTAAGCTTCCCTTTTTGTTTCCGCTATTCGGGGGTCAGGCATTTATTGTCCCTACAAAATAAGGGCGGGGTTATAAAGACATGAAACTATCAATTGTTATTCCGGCGCGTAATGAAGCCGGAAATATCGGCATAACCATAGACAATCTAACAGAACGGCTTAAAAGAGAAGGCATTACTTATGAGGTGGTTGTTGTTGATGATGGTAGCAGTGATACAACGCCGGATGAGATAGAAAAACGGACCAAGTTGGATTCGGGAGTGCGTTTAATACGTAGTACGGGAAAATATGGCTTTGGGAATGCAATCCGGTGCGGGCTGGATGCATTTACCGGAGATGCGGTAATTATTGTCATGGCAGACGATTCGGATGACCCGGAAGATGTTCTGAAATATTACTACATTTTACGCGATAAGGCTGACTGCGTTTTTGGGTCCCGGTGGATACGCGGCGGACGAACATACAACTATCCGATAATAAAAAAAATAGTCAACCGGTTGGCAAATACTTTCGTTCGCACGCTTTTTAGATTCCCCTACAACGATATAACCAATGCCTTCAAAGGATATCGGCGTTATGTTATTGATGGGTGCTGTCCTTTTATCTCACCACATTTTAACTTAACCGTCGAGATACCTTTAAAAGCCATTGTTCGAGGTTATTCGTATGAAGTAATTCCTATTAGCTGGAGAAACCGCAAGCAAGGAGTATCTGCTTTAAAAATTGAAGAAATGGGAACTCGATATCTTTACATTGTACTCAATATTTGGCTTGAAAAATTACTGACGCATAACGACTATCGCAGACCATCGAATGAGACGTTTATTCCATTTCGTTGATTATTATATACTTGACGTTGATAGTGTTTCCGGCTTCAATGATATCTTTATTCGATTTTTAGTGTTGTTTTCGTATCATAGTTACAGTAACCTTTTCTATCCTTTGATAGTATTTTAAATAAAAGGACATGTTCTCCCTTTCCCAAGATAGTTACCGGTAAAGCTCTCTCAAAACCGGAATAAAGTACTTGATGGTTCGGTAAATTGTTGCAGATGTCATTTCTGAAAATTCCGTAATAAGCAGGGTAATTTTTTCCGTCTATTTCAACATAAACTCCACCAACAATATCCTTCGTTCCTTCATCTAAAGCCCAACCTTTAATTACAATGAAGCAAGTATCGCCTCGATTGACGGTTTTAATATCTTTGTTGCTAAAACCTACCGAAACATTTGAAGGCCGCTTGACTAAAGTTGATATTTCGGGATACTTTTTGCATAAGGAATTCTTTGCAAAAACATTGTAGTTGAGTTTTTTTAAAATAGTAGCCTCTTTTTTTAACTCATCTGAGTCGGGAAATAGACGCTTTAAAAACTCATCAGGTTGAGTATCAAAAGTATAAAGAATAAACGCATTTTTCTCTCCTTCCCGATGGATTTTCAAACCATATTTTAAGCCATACATATATGAAAAAAGCACAGTTACGGCGATAATAATCTGGATAAATCCTTTCATAACAGATATAAATCGACGTTTTTCCCATTTACGCAAATCGATAAGTAAAACATATAAAGCCACGATAGAAAGGATGGTAAAGG
The DNA here is from genome assembly GCA_903888815.1 of uncultured Fibrobacterota bacterium. Lineage (GTDB taxonomy): Bacteria > Fibrobacterota > Chitinivibrionia > Chitinivibrionales > Chitinispirillaceae > BOG-1184. The sequence goes on along the minus strand of CAISVC010000294.1, from coordinate 8,907 downwards.
ATGTATACCTAGATGCTAAAGCTTGTTCCGATCCAAAGCCTGCACGGCCTATAGCGATACTAACAATGGTTAACAGAGAAAAAATAAGTACTGATACCCAGAATGAATTGGCGGCGATTATTTTGTTTTTAATAAGCAGTAGTAAAGACACCAGTACTAATCCGGCAATTATGATTCCTAGCGCAAATGCCGGGATTTTATAGGGAGCTACCGATCCTCCGAGACAGGTAAATAGATATATAAAAAATTTAACTGAATGATTTAAAAAAAACAGTGGCGTAGGATGGTGGCTTGGCGTTTGATAACCATATAAAAAAATGAACCATTCAATAAGTCCAACTATCGCAAAAACAGCAAGAAATTTTATTTTAATGGATTTTCGAATTGGCAAAATTATCAATTGTAAACATCCTGCGATCCAAACCGAAAGACCCATGCTGGAGGAAAACGATGCAATAGAAGCAAAGATGATTGCCATTAGAAAGATAGTAACGCGGCGTCTTGTTTTATCCGCCTCTATAAGGAGATAGATCAAATAAAAGGTGATCAACGTTGATGTTTGAACTAGTACAAACGTAATTTGGAATCCCCATAATAAGTTTTCTTTTTGAATCCAACTGAAGGTCAGGAAAGAAATCGGTACCATCAAGAGTGGAAGTACTTTAAAGTTATGTTGTCTTTTCGCGACGAACAAAAAAACAAAAAAACTAATGAACAATAATATTTCTATAAAGCACATTTCTGCTAGGGTATTATATCTGGTTAGTATCCCTAGCACAAGCATGATAATGCTGGGGAAAAAAATTATATGTTCGTTATGTCTGGCCCAAAGGTGCGAAAAGGTAAGCGTTCCCGAGGATAATTTGCTAAAAAGCGGCACAGTTCCATCGAATTGATCCCATAAGCAGACGTTAACACCGAATAAAAAAACATATAAAAAACCTAATACGGCTGGAATCATGCATAGAAGCAACCCCAATTTAGTTTTTAGCTTATCAATTTTTATCACAATCATCACCTTTTTAAGTGCATTTCTTTTTCAGTGTTGAAGCGACAACGTTTAATTACCCGAAGATAAGCTGGACAATTGGGCAACGCTCTATAAATTGGAAATGGTTTATAAGGTAGCCAAGGTGATCTGACCGAGATCGCTGTCCCGGCGGTTCTAATGAAATAATATAGTCTCGATCTTGGTCTGTGGGCAATGGATAAAACCAATGGGGGGATAATAGCCAGCGGAAGATATTATGAGTATCTGTAGTCGTGCAGACAATACAAGCAGCAACCGTTGAAAAAACAATTCTCCTCAGTTATCATTCACAGAGAAACCTGTAATAATTGCTATTTAGTGCATGATAAAGCAAGAGTAAGTATCGCTTTTATTATTGCACTCACTTCCCGTGACGGTTTTTTTTCACCGAGCTTTTGCCGCAGTGCAATAAACGTATCTGCGGTAGTATTATATAATTCCGGGGATTCGATAAAACGTTCCATAATCATGGCAAGATTCGCCCCGTCTGCCCGCCGCTGGATGCATTCCGGCACAATTTGTTCGCCGGCAATGATGTTGGGAAGACCTATCCGGGGAATATTGATGAGATGTCTGGCAATGGCGTAGGTAATAAATGACGTATGGTAGGCAACGACCAGCGGCACCCCCATGAGTGCGGTTTCAAGCGTAGCGGTGCCGGAGGTAACCAGAGCGCAATCGGCGCGGACAAGCATCTCCCGGAGCGGTCCCTCAAACACCTCTACCGGGGCATCTCCGATTATCCTCCTGAACATCCAGGCCGGAACCGTACTGCAGCGCGATACCGTGGCGCGAAGGCCGGGATGCCGCTGTTTAAGGATTGAAAAGGCATTCAGCATGCGCGGAAGCAGATGTTCTATCTCCTGTCGGCGGCTGCCCGGAACAATCGCTACCCTGAAGCCATTGTTTCCCGGGTGCGTTTTCCGCGCATGTGCAAATGCACCTTCACGGTGCATCGCTTCGACCAGCGGATTTCCGACAAAGGTGACCGGCGACCGGTAGGGGGAAAAATAGGGTACTTCAAAGGGGAAAATCACCGCAATATGCGAGGCAAAGGTGCCGAGGATCTCTGCCCGCCTGCGCTTCCAAGCCCAGACCATGGGAACTATGTACCAGATAACCGGAATGCCGAGCCGGTAGGCGGCTTTCATCATCGGGATATTGAATCCCGGATAATCAACGCATACCAGTGCATCGGGTTTTTGTTTTTCCATCATGGCAACGATTGTCTTTTTAGCGTTGAGAAAAAATCCGATGTGCGCTGCAACTTCCATAAAGCCCATGCGGTTGAACGGCGCAAAAGGCATGATCGGCGTAAACCCGGACTTTTCCATGGCGGGACCGCCGATGCCCCATAGGGACACCCCGGGTATTTCGCTGCGTAGCTGACGCACTATCGCTGCAGCGTGCTGATCTCCGGAAGGATCGCCGGCAATGAACATGAGGGAAGGAGGGGCCATACCGTCTAAAACAGCTCTGATGGAAATTCCCCGGAAAGTTTCATTCTGCCAAGAAACTTCTTGAGCTCCGGCAGTTTTGAACGGGAGATCACCAGGAGCGCGTCCCGGGTCGCGATAATCGCTGCAGCAGAACAGCCGATAGCGGCTATTGTTTGCGGTGACCGGTTGACAATGATGCTGTTGCGGCACTCCTGCTCGAAAATACGATTGCCTATCACCGTGGTACCGGCACTGTTTACCCCGTTCACCCGGGATAGTGACTCCCAGGAACCGATGTCGTCCCAGTGGAACCTGCCTTCAACCGCGTCCACCCGGTTGGAGCGTTCCATGACCCCAAAGTCAATGGACTCTTTTTCTGCCGCCCGATAAAACCGGGCAATCGCTTCTTTCGAAAACCCGCCGTGCAACGCTTCCTCGGTCAGGGAAAACAGCGCAGGCAGATGGTTCTTGATTTCCTGCAATACAACGCTTGTTTTCCAGACAAACATACCGCTGTTCCAGCGGTACGCGCCGGAACGGCAGTATCTGGCGGCCCCGGCGGCGTCAGGCTTTTCGATGAACCGGGACACCTGGTAGCTTTTTACGCCACCCGTTGCGCCGGTTCCTTTTCCAAGCATGATGTAGCCGTAGCCGGTCTCCGGACGGGAAGGCTTGACACCGAAGACGATGAGCCGTTCCCGAGCATCCGCAAGGAGGCAGGCATGGCGCACCGCCTTTACAAAAGCGTCAAGCGGCCGGATCAGATGATCGGCCGGCAGCACCACCATAATGGATTCGCCGTAACGGGCCCGGACCCAGGCGGCCGCGAGAGCGATGGCTGGCGCCGTGTTTTTGCCCGTTGGTTCAACGAGCAGATCATACCGCCATTTTCTAGAAAGCAGCGCTTTCATCCGTGAAGCAATGGTTTTTCCGGTAATAACCAGAGGGACGACGCCGCGCGATCGTATTGCATACGTACGGGAAAGTGTTTCTTCGATCATTGTCCGGCGCGAGGTCAGGGCGAGCAGCTGCTTGGGAAGGGAGGACCGCGAGAGCGGCCAGAAACGTTCCCCGATTCCGCCGGCAAGAATGACGGGCACAATGGTTTTCACTTCGCCAGTTCCTCCTGCACGAGTGCAGAATGCAGTTCTTTCAGGCTTTTAACCGCGCTGTAGGGAACCCGGGGCACGCCGATTTCCGATTTGTTATGATTGCTGCTGTGGAAATCAGAGCCGCCGGTAATGGCCAGGCCGTTTTTGCGGGCGATTTTAATATAATTTTGCTGAAAAGCCGCAGAATGTTCGGTATGATATGCCTCTATTCCCAGAACGCCGTCGCGGATGAATTCCGGAATCCGCTCGTCGATCTTCGTGACCCCGGGATGCGCCAGCACCGGGATGCCGCCGGCATGCTTGATAAGATCAAAAACCTCTTTCGGGTGCATCCGGTATTTTTCCACGTACGCGGGAAGCCCGTAGCCCAGGTATTTTTCAAATGCTTCTCGAAACGAATAAACGAGTTCCTCCCTGAGCAGGGCAGCAGCGATATGCGGCCTGCCGATCGCGCCCACACCGGCAATGGAGAGGACGGTGTCGAACCGCAGATCAATTCCCTGGGTGTTCAGATTTTCGACGATTTTCCGCGCCCGCACATAGCGGGCCTCCTTCATTTGGGTGAGCCGGCGGTTCAGGGTGGGATTGGCAATATCGATGAAATAGCCGAGAATATGGAGATCAGTACCCTCAATTTCGCTTGAGAGTTCAAGCCCGGGAATGACTTCTATACCCGATTGCGATCCCAGTTCCAGAGCAAAAGGATACGCGTCGATACAATCGTGATCGGTAATGGCGATCGCTGCAAGCCCTTTCCGTGAGGCCGCCTCTAACACCTCTTGGACCGTACTTGAACCGTCAGAATGTATCGTGTGGATATGAAGATCTACATATCTCCTTGCAAAAGCCGGCGCTGTCTGCATCCTTTAAGCTTCATGGTAAATTGTTTATGGTTAAATTAATTAGTCAGAATAAGAAATATAACCGATCTTGCTGGGTAGGTCAAGCGGCGGTGAAAAAACCCGCTACCTGCGGAGAATTCAAGGAAAAGAACTGCTGCGTGATTATTCAGAAAAAAAAGATGCTGAGTTTAGAAATTTCATATTATCACGCCAGTGAGGCGTTACTTTGATGTGGCATGAAATTTTGACCGGGCAGCCGGAGAGCCGTCCAAGTTCTTTTTCCGCTGCCGCGCGTATCCTTGCAATTAAAGCGCCTTTTTTACCGATAATAATTCCTTTCTGCCCCGTGGTCTCAACATGGATGAGGGTGCGGATGTCATGGTATCCCGGAAGTTCCCGGTATGCCTCGATTTCCACGAACACGGCATGGGGCACTTCGTCGCGGGTCGCGAGGATGATATGCTTGCGCAGGAATTCAGCCGCAAAAAAGCGCATGTTCGCGTCGGTCAACGTTTCCCCGTCAAAATAGCGGGGGCCTTCTTTAATAAAAGGTTCCAGGGCCGCGAGGAATTGCTTTTTTGCTTCCATATTCACCGCGCTTAAAGTAACCGAAGGGGTTCCGGCAAGTCTCGGGAAGAGCGAGAAGAAACGCCGTATCTGCAGCCCGGGTGCTTTGCACAGATCGCTTTTATTGAAAACGATAAGCCTGGGCGCGTCTGCGTCCTGTACGACCGAGGCGACCAGCGACTCCTCTTTGCCGAATTCCCGCGACAGATCCACCAGATAGCAGAGGCAGTCGACACCCTGCTCGCCGGCCGCATCTTTCGCCTCCCGCAGCATCATCCTGTTGAGCCGATGGCTGCCCCAGTGCATTCCCGGTGTGTCGCTGAAAATGATCTGCATGGCGCGGTCGGTATAGACGCCCCTTATCCTGCGGCGTGTGGTCTGCGGCAGTGGGGTTACCGGCGAAAGTTCTTCGCCGAGGACGGTATTAAGCAGCGTGGATTTTCCGCTGTTGGGACGGCCGATGAGTGCGGCAAAACCCGACCGGAACGGTGCGGCAGATTTTGTTGGCTGCGCCATACGGCCGCTACCCTTTCGGTTTATTGACAACCGGCGCGGATGCGGAAGGGGTGCGGGCGCTTTGTTTTTTTGTCATCTGTTCATGCGGGGCCGGTCGCAAAGCTTTCCTGAAGATTTCCGCGCCGAGGTAACTCGAGTGAACGGTCCATAACCGGCCGTGTACCGTGACGATACCGACTGCCAGACTTCGGTCAGGTTCATCCCGGTCTACCGCAAAACCGATAAACCAGTCGATTTTTCCCATGCTGTCAACATCGATCGACCCGGTTTTGCCGCCATACTCGATTCCCTGGCTCCAGGCGCATCTCCGTAAGAGCCTGAATGTTTTCCGGCAGGTACCGACCTCAACCACCCTGTTCATCATGGTCTGCAACTCACACGCGGTAGCGCTGCGCATCGAGTTTTTCCACACCTGCGGCTGAGACCGGTACAGGCACTGTCCGTCGGTCCGGCATATGCTGTCAACCAGGCGCGGCTCAGGCATGGCGCCGTCCTCGACCACGGTTCCGGCGATGAGCGCGCCGTGGAGCGGCGAAAGCGTAGTTCTCCGGTTGTATCCCGATGCCAGTTCGGCCATTGCGTAGGAGGTATCATCCGGAACCAGAACCTTTGAAGAATCGGCAGCAAGCTCAAAGGGTATGCGTGCATTAAATCCGAACCGCCGTCCATACTCCTCGAGGGTTTCTCTGCCGACGACATACATTCCTATGCGGGCAAAAGCCGGGTTGATGGAATACGCAAAGGCGTCTTCAAAGGGCAGCTCATTCCAGGGGCTGATTGTTTTCCTGATCTGAGACCGGTACAGCGTATGGTTCCGGCCCGCGACCGGTACCGGAGTTGTAGCGCTGTACCGGGCCGTTTCGATTGCCGCCGCGGCGGTTACGATTTTGTAAATTGAGGCGGCCGGGAAAATGCTCCGCAGGAACATGCGGCTGCCGAGATCGGGCAGACTGTCGTGCCGGTATGACACCATGGAAAGAACGCGGCCGCTTCGCGCGTTCATGACGACCATGGCGCCGTATCTCGGCCGGTACTGTTTCAGCATGCGGCCGATGAAATTTTGAAGCGCGGTGTCGAGGCTGTACCAGACGACCACCGAAATGCCGTCTGCTTGAAACGTGTCCCTATCACAAATCAATCTTGGCTGGCACTGTGCGAGGAGGCTGGCCACCGCATTGAAATCAAGTGCGGTGCCGGCGGTTTGAGAGCAGGCTTTTTTACCGGCGCCGCTCAGCGTACCGGCGGTATCGCCGGATGATGCAAGGAGCGCCCCGGCAATTTTAAATCCTGAAACCGCCACGATGAGCGCCAGGAAAAAGCGCAGGCGGCCTTTCCGCGGGAAGCGGAGAAATGCTTCTTTAAACTTTGTAAATAAGCTGCCGAACGTGCGATACGTCATGGGAGGTTGCTGTGCCGATGATTTCCTGGTACGTGCCTGTTCATTATCGTCGCTTTGCATTTTTCCGGCTGGCGGCATTGTCCGGACATTTCATAAAATAGCTGATGCTCGATTACGCGCAGCGGAATAAAAGAGGCAACCCCGCCTGCGCGGGATTGCCTCTTGTTGGTGACAATGATATATTAAAACGAGAATGCCGTCTGCACCGTGATATTGTTGTTGACCGTCAGCTTTCCCCTGCTGTCACGCGTATAGCCGAAGCGGTTGTCGCAGATAAGCGTTGCGCCCTGTGAAATCTCGAAGCCGAGGCGGTACCCGTGGTACATAAACGGCGTCTTTTCGAAAAAGCGGTCGTATGTATATTTTCTGTTTGTAGTGTCGTATTTGACAATATCAGAGCCGATATTTGTCTTGTAAAGGTACACCTCGAATTTCTTGATCTTGGGAATTTTATTCAGGATCATATTTCCAATGCTTCCCGTTATTTCAAACCGCTGGTCCTTATCGGCAGCTGTTTTTCCTGTCAGATACTGGTAGGCGCCGTCAATGACGAGCACGTTGGCGATATCAAACCCCAGGCGGCCGAATACGCCGTTCAGCGTATCGTTCTTGAGCGACTCTTTCTTGGTGACGATTGACGGCTCGCGTATCAGCCGTTCATCAAGGTAATACGGTCCGAAGAATCCCGGCACAAACCTGCCTTCGGTATGGCGGTATTCGAGGCCTGCCGAGAGCCGCCAGATTTTGAGCGCCACACCCGGTGCGCCGATGCCCCAGCCGCGCAGCGTGTCGCTCCGCATGCCCGATTGAGCGTACAGGTCAAGGGACAGGAGCGGGCTGCTGATAAGGGGCAGACCGATGTCCGCCCCGTATATTCCGAACGGTTCTTTTTGGTTTTTGGCCGCGTCTTCCGCACTCAACTGGCTGAGCAGTGAATCGGTATCATAGCCGTTAGCCAGGAGCCAGGCGCTTACTGCCGAATCAGGAAGAATACCGCGATCAACCGCTGACTTGATGAGCGTTTCTTCCTTTGACAGCTTCCAGTCGCGCGCCGGCGCATACAGATTCCGGTCGTACGCATAGGTGGCGCCGATCGCAAGGTTGCTGATGACCGGATAGCCGAGCGTCTTGAACGGCCGGAAGGCAAGCCGCGCCGCACCCATGCCGCCGTGGTAGTGCGTGCGAAGCTCCTGCAGATCGGTGCCCATCAGCTGGAGCGTAATGCCGGCAGGAGAAATATCATTCAGGTAGAACTGCACGCCCAGAAGCTTCTGGTCCGGATAGTGCAGCATGTTGGTAAACCGGTCGACGATGAAGCCGTACCCCAGCGTCACATTGGACAAACCGCCAATTTTGACAAATACAGGATCCTGTTCGTGGCCGAACCGTATATACCGGATTTTTCTCGTTATTGCTTCAAGCGTGTTGTGCTTGAAGTCCCAACCCTTGTTCGAAAATTTTCCCTGCGGGTCAAGAAAGGTCTCGATATCGAAAAAGACGCCGAATTTCCAGAACGGTACGTCGATACCCAGCGCCAGGCGCGTCCACTGCTGATCGCTGACCGTGACGGCGCCGGCCGAAAGTTCGAACGAGGTGCCGGTGGAGGGAGCCGCAGCTTCAGCGGTTTCTTTTTTTCCACCTTCCCCCGTTTGCTGCCCGGTTGCAGGGGCTGTTTCGCCCGCAGCGGATGCACCTTGCGGCTGTTCAGAGGGTTCGCTTTTTTTCGGAGGCTGCCTTCTGGTGCTTGGCGAAGCAGCAGGGCTCCCTGCGGCAATTGCGGTGAATTCTTGGTCGACCATTTCTAGGGAAGAAGCCTTGGCATCGGAGAATCCGGCCCCGGCCTTGACGCCCGACCATTTTTCAAGCGCCGCGACAACTTTTTTCCCGAGTGTTCCCTGGGTAATGCGGCCGGAGCCGTCAACGCAGCCGAAATTTCCGGCCGATATCTCAACCGACTCGCCGGCAGGGGACTGCATAAGCATCTTGCCTTCGATGACCGCGA
>CAISVC010000293.1 GCA_903888815.1 uncultured Fibrobacterota bacterium | reverse complement strand
TTGACGAGCTGGAGGCGTTGCGGCTTGCCGATTTCAACTATACCGAAGCGTCAAAAAAGCTCGGCATCTCGCGTTCGACCCTGTGGCGGAAAATCAAGGAATACAAAATCGAAACGAAATAACATTAATGAAAATCAGGGTTTACTACGAAGACACCGACTGCGGAAATGTGGTCTATTACGCCAATTACCTGAAGTACATGGAGCGGAGCAGGACCGAATATCTGCGGGAACGCGATATTGATCTTGCCGAGTATCATGCAAAGGGCTATCTTTTCACCGTAGCCGAGGCGCATGTCCGGTACAAGGCACCGGCGCGGTACAACGACCTCCTCGATGCTGACTCGCTGGTCACCGAAACCACCAACTCCTCGATTGTTTTCACCACGGCCATCAAACGCGCACAGGACGGCTTACTGCTCGTCAATGGCGAGGTGCGGCTTGTATGCATCAACGCAACCGGCCACCCGACGAGGATTCCGGAAGAGATCAGAAAGGCGTTGGCGGTTTAATAGAAGACCTCATCCCCGTTTATCCTCCGGCAGGTTCGGCGCTGAAGACGCCTCCACCGCGAGCGCGTCGCACCGCTCGTTTTCGGCGTGGCCCGTATGTCCCCTGATCCACTGAAACGTCACTGTATGTCTGGCAAGCAAAACGAGAAGCCTCTCCCATAAATCAACATTGAGCACCCTTTTCTTATCACTCCGGCGCCATCCTTTATCTCTCCAGGAAAATACCCAGCCCTTTTCCACTCCATTCGCCACATACTGGGAATCCGTTACAATGGTGACCTCGCACGGTTCTTTCAGCGCCTCGAGCGCTATAATGGCGCCCATGAGCTCCATGCGGTTGTTGGTGGTGTTCCGGAATCCGCCCGAAAGCTCCTTTTCGCGGGAATCGTACCGCAAGATTACGCCGTAACCGCCCGGCCCCGGATTACCTGAGCAGGCGCCATCGGTAAATACCGTGATTTTTTTCATACCTCTGTTTCTTTACGCGATGATAATATATGATATCTCCCGAAACAGGGCTCCGAAGGAGTATTTTTGAAAATATATAAAAAAGGCTGCCTTCATGAGCATTGTTGCTTTAATTCGCTGCGATTCCTACGACGAAGCGGCCGTGTCTGCCGCGGTCGAACGGGGAATACGGCTTCTGGGCGGGCCGGAAAAGTTCGCACGGAAGAACGAAAAGATACTGCTCAAAGTAAACCTTCTTGCAGGGGACGCGCCTGAAAAATGCACCACCACCCACCCTTCCGTTTTCAAGGCGGTTGCGAGGGTTTTAATGGCGACAGGAGCGACCATTTCCTGCGGCGATTCGCCTTCGTTCGGCAGCACTGCCGCAGTCGCTAAAAAAGCCGGAATTGCCCAGGCTGCAGAGCAGCTCGGCATTGAACTCAAGGACTTCAGCATTGGTAAGGAGGTCGTTTTTTCCGAAGGAAAGCAGAACAAGAAATTCACCATTGCCAGCCCTGTGCTGGAAAGCGACGGCATCATAAGCCTTCCCAAGCTCAAAACCCACGGATTCCTGAAATTCACCGGAGCGGTTAAAAACCAGTTCGGCTGTATTCCGGGCATACTCAAGGCCGAATTCCATGTCAAGATGACTGATCCGGTCAGCTTCGCCCGGATGCTCGTTGATTGTAACAGACTCGTGCATCCACGCCTTTATGTCATGGACGGCATCGTGGCCATGGAGGGAAACGGGCCGCGGGGCGGCGCGCCGCGGAAAATGAATGTGCTGCTCTTTTCAGAAGACCCGATCGCACTTGATGCCACCGCATGCCGGCTCATCAACCTCGATCCCGGCCTGGTGCCGACCATCGTTCTGGGCCGGGAAAGCGGTCAGGGGACCTGCGATGAAAAGTCCATTCAACTGGTGGGTGACGACTTCGCTTCATTCAAGGCAGAACTCTTTATTGTCGACCGCATGCCGATCAGGCCTTTCAGGGCCAGGGGCATTGCCCGGGTGGTTAACAACATCTTTGTTCCGAAACCGGTCATTAAAAAATCAAAATGCGTCCGCTGCGGCCTCTGCGTTACCATCTGCCCGGTACATCCCAAAGCGGTTGACTGGTACAACAACGACCGATCACGGCCGCCGCGGCACCATTACGGCCGCTGCATCCGCTGTTACTGCTGCCAGGAGCTCTGCCCGGAAAAAGCGATCACCCTGAAAAAACCGCTGCTGCGAGTATTGTTTTCTCTAAGAAAGTAAATTATCCCTGTTTTTCAGGTTCGCACAGGAGTTACCGAAGATTGCCTCGCTCTCCGGTGCCTGTGACTATTATTCAATACCGCACCGAAACCGCCATCATTCCGCGCTGTAAATCGTGCGCTTCGGTAATGGTGTTCTGCCAGGCCGGATCGCTGGTCGAGAACTTCCAGAGGAGATAGCCGTAAGCGAGTTCGAGCGAAATGTTGGACCCGAGAAAAAGGGAATATCCGGCGGTAAAAAGATGCTGATTGCGCAGAACCGCCAGAGGTTCGTCAGGTTCAACGCCGGTCCCGTCCCACCTGATCAGCATTGAAGAGATATCGAACCCGCTGCAGGAATAACCGCACCTGAAAACGCTCGCCAGAAACCGGAGCGGCACTTCAATGCCGAGGCCGATCCCTTCTTTCCAGCCGGCCTGGCTGCTCCCCTGCGGTGCATCGCTCACCGGAGAGCGGAACGTCATGTCGCTCGAAATAGTCATGAATGGCAGCTGCAGCGCAGCGCCGAGCGCACCAGAAAACGATGATTTCAGGATGCCGAAGTTTGTTGTATCAAAACTGTTACCGGTTGAAAGCCGATTCAATTCTCCGTAATTCTCCGCCACCTTTGCATATCGGGGTATTTCAAGCCGGCAGCCGATGGAAAAACTCTTTGCCGGCATGTACAGGAGGCCGATCCGCGCATCATAGCCGAAATATTCACGGTCGATTTTTACCTGTTGATTTTCAAAGGCCGTCCGGTTGGTATGCGAAATAAATTCCCTTTCTATTCGCTGACTTCCGGAAAGAAGCCCTGCGGAAATCCCCAGGCCGAGTCCCGGCGCGATCTGCCACCCGATGCCGGCGC
>CAISVC010000292.1 GCA_903888815.1 uncultured Fibrobacterota bacterium | reverse complement strand
TGTATTGACCTTAACGATGGTCTTTATTTCGAATTTGGTGAAAAACCCGGCTTTTTCAGGGAGTTCCCGGTAAAGGAGTTTTTCCCGTCCCTGGGACGAGTTTTTTATTTCCATGTCATCGGAGGTGCCAATGAACAGCTGGTTTTCCTCCCCCGGTAAAGATATTTTAACACCGTCGAATTCCCTGGTTTCGTCATCCACACTGACGGAAATCTTGGGAAGATCTAACGAAAATTCTTCACGCGGCTGAAGCGCTTTACTTTCATCACCGGTTTGGGCAATAATCGGGGAGTATGCACAGAGCAGCATCACCCCGGTTAGAACATATACCTTCATGAACACTTGAGCCTCTCTCCGCGCTTGACTATGTTCCTGCTTCGGCTCCCGTCCCTTCCGCTATGAGAAGAATGTGCGGATCCAGTTTGAGATGCGGATCGTTGACCGGAACGTTTTCATGATCCTTCACCAGCTTAAGATGAATATAGTCACCGCACGGTTCCAGCGCTATGAGAACGGCTATATGCCGGAGATAGCGTTCAAGCAGGGCAGGAACGGCTGCTCCGTCATTGTGCGGCGCACCTCTTTGCAGTGAAGCGCTGAACCAGATTTCAAGCCCCGCCTCTTCGGCAAACCGCTTGAAGCTGCCGAATTCTTCGATATTTGATTTTGCGAAATCATAACCGTCCACAAACACGACTTCAGCGTTGAAGTTGGCATCGCTTATCATGGACCGCACGCTTCGCTGTACCTGTCCTGCGGAAACGCCGTCCTGCCGGAAATTCATGATAACCCTATGCCTGATTATATCATCATGAACATCCATGGCACCATCGAGACGGTACCGCTTTGCTATTTCCTGAAAAATATCTTCATACCAGGTGATGATGTGGTGCGTGTCGGTTGCAAAGGAGACGTGGATGACAAACCTGCCTTCGAGCAGCTGATCGGTTGCAAGGTGGACAAGGCAGGCGGTCTTCCCTACCCCTTTGGGCGCGGCGATAACCCCGATATTGCCCTTGCCCAGGCCGCCATGCATCGATTGTTCAAGTATCCGCACGGGACTTCGTTTCACGATCTCATTTCTGATCATCGGGGATGTTTCCTTGCAAGGCTGTTAAAATATTACACGCTTGATAAAAAACCAAAAACGATCCGGCCCGTCCATATTTTATTTCTTTTTCTCATTGAATTCGTTTTTCAGCTTTTCCGCGATTGATCCCGGCACTTTGCCGTATTTGAGGAATTCCATGGTGAATTCCGCTTTTCCCTGCGTGCACGAACGCAGCACCGTGGAATACCCGAACATCTCCGAGAGCGGCACGTCTGCATCGACACGGCAGAAGCTGGTTTCTTCGGTAGCGCTCACGATAATGCCGCGGCGCTGGTTGATCGTGGCGAGGATATTGCCCTGGAACTCGGTAGGGCCTTCGACCGAAACTTTCATGATCGGCTCGAGAATCTCGGGACGCGCTTTTTCATATGCCTGCCAGAAACCGTGAATTGCGGCGAGCTGAAAAGCGATATCCGATGAGTCAACCGGGTGCCAGTTGCCGTCGTTCACCGTCACCCTGACGCCGACAACCGGGAAACCGATGAGCTTGCCTTTGGCGAGACATGATTTGAATCCTTTATTGCATGAGGGAATATAGTCGGCCGGGATCGCGCCGCCCTTGACCGCATTGATGAATTCGTACTCTTTTTCGGCATCGGGTTCCAGAATACCGGCAACGCGCGCATACTGCCCGGCGCCGCCGGTCTGTTTCTTATGGGTATAGTCGAAGGCCACGGACTGAGTGATGGTTTCCCGGTAGGCGACCTGCGGCATGCCGGTCTCGAGCTCAACGCCGTATTCCCGGCGCATCCGCTCGATGTAGATCTCCAGATGGAGCTCGCCCATGCCTTTGATGATGGTTTCACTGGATTCGGGGTCCACATAGGTCCTGAATGTCGGGTCTTCCTTGGTAAACCTGTTGAGCGCTTTGCCGAGCGCATCGGCCGAGGTGCGGTCTCTGGGTTTGATGGCGAGCGAGATCACCGGCTCCGGGACATACATCGAGGTCATTGCCATGTTCATGTCGTTTTCCGTGAACGTATCGCCCGAGGCGCAGTCGATGCCGAACAGTGCCACGATATCGCCGCATAGTGCCTCGGTGATGTCTTCCATGGAGTCCGCGTGCATGCGGATGAGGCGGCCTACTCTGAAACGGCGTTTGCTGCGGGTATTGAACAGCTCCGTGCCTTTCCGGATCGAACCCTGATAGATGCGGATATAGGTCAACTGGCCATACCGGCCGTCCTCAAGCTTGAACGAGAGCGAGACGAGCGGTGCAGACGGGTCGGCAGCGAGAGGGACTTCGATTCCGTCATTGTCACAATCAACCGCACTGTGCGAATGGTCGGCAGGCGAAGCAAGGTAGTGCACGACGGCGTCGAGAAGCGGCTGGATACCCTTGTTTTTATACGCTGACCCGATAAAAACCGGCGTCAATTGAAGAGAAAGTGTTCCCGTGCGGATGGCGGCGCGCACCTGCTCTTCGGTTTCACGCCCTTCAAGACAGGCTGCGGCCAATTCGTCCGAGTACAGGGTCACTGCATCCAGCATCGCTTCGCGCTGCGCGCGTGCCTTTTCGCGAAGCACCGGCGGTATTTCCCCCTCACGGATGATTTCACCGTTTTTTCCGTCGAAATAGACCGCTTTCATGGTCACGAGGTCCACGATTCCTTCGAACTTTTCTTCGGCGCCTATCGGGATCTGCATGAGCACCGCATGGTGACCGAGCTTTTCGCACAGCTGTTCTTTGACGCGATACGGGTCCGCGCCGGTGCGGTCGGCCTTATTGATGAACGCGAGCCTTGGCACCTTGTACCGTTTAAGCTGGCGGTCAACGGTGATCGACTGCGACTGCACGCCGCCCACGGCGCAGAGCACGAGGATTGCGCCGTCAAGAACGCGCAGCGCGCGTTCGACCTCGATGGTGAAATCAACGTGCCCGGGGGTATCGATGATGTTGATTGAATAGTCAAGCCACTCCACATTGGTGGCGGCAGACTGGATCGTGATGCCGCGCTCCCGCTCGAGGTCCATGGAGTCCATGGTGGCGCCTACGCCGTCCTTGCCTTTCACTTCATGCATGGTATGGATTTTTTTGCAATAGTAAAGTATCCGTTCGGTCAGCGTGGTCTTGCCCGAATCGATATGCGCGCTGATCCCGATGTTGCGCATGCGGTTTATGGAGACTTCGGTACTCATGAAAAACTCCGTGCCCCTCTATCTGCGATCGGCGGTATGCCCGGACAGCGGCTCCCTGTCCGGGGGAGATGAAAATTGTTCCCCTGCTCCGTTGAGCACCGGTGCGCTGGATTGCAGAACAGGGGTCGATCCTTGCAAAACGGCAAAAATTGTGGTGATAATGAATGCGCAGAGGCTTTTGACAGCCTGTAAAATAGTATGCGTCAAAGAAACCTGTCCATAACAATATCACCGCATGCGCGCGTGTGCGCTCTTTTATATTTTCATGATTCGAAAAGGGACAGACGGAATGCATATCATCTATTATGTCACCAGCCACGGATACGGTCACGGGGTGCGGACTGTTGCGATCAGCAATGAATTTTCGGAGAATGTCCGTATTACTTTCCGCACCATTCTGCCGCAGGCGTTCTTCCGCGAAGAGATGCGCCGGGACTTTGCTTACGCGCAGGCCGCATTTGACTGCGGCTGTATTCAGAAAGACAGCATCAGTACCGATATCGGGCGGACGCTTGCCGCCTATCAATCCATCGCGCAAAGAAATGAGGCCCTTTTTGATGATGAAGTCCGGTGGTGCAGAGAACAGGGAGCGGCGCTGTTGGTGAGCGATATAACCCCGTTCGCCTTTGAAGTGGCGCGGGCCTGCGGTATTCCATCCGTGGCCGTTGCAAATTTCACCTGGTATGACATTTATGAAGAATACGTACGGTCATTCCCCGAATTCCGGCCTGAACTGGAAAAAATCCGCGCCCAGTACGCATCGGCGACCATTATGCTCGCGCTCGAACCTTCGATGCCCATGAACTATTTCATGAAACGCACGAGTGTTCCGCCGGTCGGCCGGAAAGGGAACAACTGCCGCGCTGAAATCGTGGAAAAATACGGATTTTCAGCTGACCGGAATCTCGGGCTTATTTACCTGGGCTGCCTCGGCATTGCCGGTATTGACTGGAGGAAACTTGCCGATTTTACCGACTGGGAATTCGTGGGAATCTCCCCGCTTGCGGGCGCGCCCTCCAATTATCACATCATCCCCAAGGCCGATTTTCGATATCAGGATCTGGCAGCTTCGGTCGATTGCATGATCAGTAAAATCGGTTACGGTTCTGTGGCGGAGTCCATGATCCACGGCACTCCAATGCTCTATCTGCCGCGTGAAAATTTCGCCGAATACCCCTCTTTAGACGCTGCCGTCCGCTCCTGGGGAGGAGGATATCCGCTCTCGCGTGAATCATTCGTTGCGCTTGACTGGAAATCAACGCTTGCAAAGGTCATTGTAAACGGCCGCCTGGAACCCCTTCGGCGTTCCGACGGCCCGAAGATATGCGCCAGGGCCATCGAAAAATTGCTGTGAAACTCAACGTTTTTTTACATTCTGGGGTAAACGGTTGAATTCCGGTTGAATCTATATGATAATATTCCTGTGCCAGCCATATTAATCGTCGACGACGACCCTGCCATCCGGAAGCTGCTTTCCGATTATCTCGGAAAATTATACGACGTGGTATGCGTC
Organism: uncultured Fibrobacterota bacterium; assembly: GCA_903888815.1. Classification (GTDB taxonomy): domain Bacteria; phylum Fibrobacterota; class Chitinivibrionia; order Chitinivibrionales; family Chitinispirillaceae; genus BOG-1184. Next base: position 1,504 of record CAISVC010000292.1, on the reverse strand, counting down.
GAGAACGGCGTTGAAGCGCTCTCCCTTCTCGCCAAACGCCGTATCGACCTTGTCATCTCCGATATCAGCATGCCGGGAATGAGCGGCCTCGAGCTTCTGCGCACGGTCCGCGAGCGCCATCCGGCAATAAAATGCGCGCTTCTCACCGGCCACAATGTCGACCATTTCATCAAATTCGACAAAAGAGAATATATCGCCAACATCATCCCGAAGACCGCTCCCTTTAATTTCGCCGAGCTCGGGTCAATCGTGCAGGGGCTCATCACCGGCGACATTTTCGGACTCAAGCGGTATCTTCTGCCCGATGCCTCGGTACTTGCGCAGTTCCGCATCTCTTCTTCTGCTGAAGGGAGGGCGGTGCGGATGCAGGTGCTGGCACTTCTCACCGGACGGTTCGGTAATGTGCGCGATATGGAACTTGTGCTCGACGAGGCCATTACCAATGCGATTTACCACGCGCCCTCGGCAACCGACGGTTCAAAGAAATACAAATCGTATTCCCCGATCACGCTCGAGCCCGACGAATATGTGGATGTAGAGTGCGGCTGCGACAATGAAAAATACGGTGTCTCAATCACTGACCGCAAAGGCAGGTTAAAAAAAGAGACGATTCTTTTTAAAATGGAGCGACACATAAGCGGCGCCGGTGTCCTGGACGAGTCGGGACGGGGCATTCACCTGTCGAGGCTTTTCACCGACCGCATGATCATCAACATCGACCCGGGCAGAAAAACCGAGGTGATCCTCATGAATTACCTCGCCCCCCGTTATCAGGGTTTCAAGCCGCTGTATATAAACGAGCTGTGAAAAAAACTGATAGCTTTTTTATTTCCCCGCCATTACCATCAGATTGCGCTTGACAAAGCTCCCGGCTTCGAAGACCTGAATATGAAACACGGGGCGACCCGCAGATCGCACGGCCGAGGTTTCATATACCACTCCCTTTCGCATTCCGAAAGTAATTGATGAGTGAACGGGAGATATGCTATTTTCGTTTTATGCTTTCCGATACCGACAAAACGTGCATTGTCGAACTGGCCAGGAAGTATGGCGTTAAAAGAGTACTTCTATTCGGCTCGTCCGCGGCAGCGCGCACGGCGGCGCGGGATATTGACCTTGCAGTACAGGGAATCCCGGCATCTCAATTCTTCAGATTCTACGGCGAACTTATCTATTCTCTGTCCAAACCGGTAGATTTGATAGATCTTGACAGCGATACGCCATTTGCTCAGATGGTGGCCGAAGAAGGAACGCCCGTCTATGGCTGATCTCCATGCCCGGATCGATTCAGATTAATTTTAAAATGATTTTACCGACGCGAAATATTATGGCATATTTTATTGTCGGTTTGGGTGTTCTCATTATCTGTTTCATTATCTATGGGTTTTTATTCGTTTCACCATCGCTGTCGTTTAATACCTGTCTTACGGTCAAATGTATGCAGCCGTGGGGTCAAAAGGCATTCGCCGGGCCGGAGGGGTGGATTTTCTTTCGACGCGATCTC
>CAISVC010000291.1 GCA_903888815.1 uncultured Fibrobacterota bacterium | reverse complement strand
GGCTCCTTTATTTGTCAGATGATTCTTGACAGTGACATATGAAATGGCAATACGCAATAGGGTCCTTTGTTCTTATCAATAGCCGACAAACGTTTTTTATATAAAATAAATGATTGAAATATAAAATAATCCTTGACATGTTCGCGAGCATCGGATATGGTCAGGGTGAATGGATAAATCATGGACCGCGCACTGAAGAAGCTGAACGAGCTGAACCCGGACATCGACATGCTCCCGATCGAAGACGGCAGTTTTCTCCGCTACGGCCGCGTGCATCATGGCTGCCGCGTCGACGCCCTGCTCGGCGCCCTCGACGCGGGGGCGGAGATCGGCGACGGGGTGACGCGCACCGAAATGAACGGGGCTGCCACGCGGCCTCCCGAGCTGACCCCGCTTCTGCGGGAGGTCTTCGGCCCGGTCGAGCTGCAAATGGAATGGGTGTGGGGCCGCAACACGCGGCTGAACGCCCTGGAGTACCACAAGAGCGCGGAGCTGGCGGTCGCGTGCACCGATATGATCGTTCTGCTCGGGCTCGTGTGCGACATCTCCTGGCCGGCCGGCACCTTCGATGTGTCGCGCACGCGTGCCTTTTTCATCCCCCGCGGAACGGTATATGAGATCTCTCCCTGGTGCCTGCATCATTATCCCGTGCACGTGTACGAGTCGGAAGGGTTCCGCTGCCTGGTGATTCTGCCCCGAGGCGCGCATGTGCCCATAGACTTCATCCCGCAGCCGGAGGGTGAAGGCAAGCTTATGCAGGGCCGCAACACATGGTTCATTGCGCACCCGGAAGACCCGGGATCTCGTGGCACTTCGGCCCACCTGGGGCTCAAGGGGCGCACAATCGAGATGCGCACGCTATGAAGACGGTATTTTTTTATCAGATAAACCATGTTATTTCATATAAACCGAATCAGGGGCGGAAACTGCAAAAATTGCCATTATTCAGAGATTACGTTTTTTATTTAAAATTCAATGTTGAAATATAATTTATTCTTCTTGACTGAGCGCCAGAACTGCGATACGATGCGGAAAAGATTTACTTCTTTTCCATTCTAATTGACGAGAGGGGTGCATTCGATGAGCGAGTCTTTGAAGGGAAAGGTTGCGGTCATCTCGGGCGTCGGCTCGGGGTTTGCAAAGGCGACGGCGGAGCTTTTTGCCCGCGAGGATAAGGTCAACCTGGTGATCTACGACATCAACGAGGCGGGGTTGAAGGACACGGCGAAAAACTGCGAGGCGGCCGGATCGAAAGTGATCTCATTCAAGGCCGATGTCACGAAGCCCGAGACCTCCGCGCGCGCGCTGAAGGAGTGCCTGGATAGTTTCGGCAAGGTCGATTTCCTCATCAACTACGCCGGTGGTGCCCTGAAGGTGGCTCCGATCGAGGAGATGGACGACGAGATCAACAGGAAGATCCTCGATTTGAACCTGACGAGCACGATCATGAGCTGCCGGACCTTTACGCCCCAGTTCAAGAAGCAGGGCTACGGCAAGATCATCAACGTGTCCAGCGCCTGTGACAGGCGATCGTGGCCGGGCTGGTCCGTGTATTCCGCGGCAAAAGCGGGCGTAAACGCATTCTCCAAGTGCCTGTACACCGAGCTGCGGCCGCT
>CAISVC010000290.1 GCA_903888815.1 uncultured Fibrobacterota bacterium | reverse complement strand
GCCGACTACCGTGCCGAGGTGCATGTCCGCTATGGCGATAATATTTAACTCCTTCAAGCCGTCAGCGTTTTTAGCAATCTCAATAGCGCAGGTTCGAAGATGCGGTCGCAGGGTAACCGCATGCCCGATCCCTATTGTTACAACAGCGATTGCTGCAACGGCCGACCAGATTGCGGGTGGATTGAGCATAATGGCAGGGGGAAAATGCCGAACATAATGGCTTATCAGACGCAGCGTATCAATTACGATTGACAGCAGAAATGCATACAACATGACACCAAGATATAACGATCCTATTACGACGAGAATGCCGGAAATGGGATTGCGAAAAACATATTCAGATAGACGGCCCAACGGATACGCAAGGATGAAAAAGGCCATTGCCCAGAGAACGATTGACCGTACACCGCCGAGTCCCTCAAGCGCCTGGCCGGTCCTTCTAAACAGATAGTAATTGACGCAAGCGTATACCAGCAGTATCACTGTCAGGAAAAAAGCAAGGTGGGGATATCTCATTGGAGTGATGGGAGCCCATCAAGAGGCCGGATTACTTACTTGCCGAACGGCATTCCGTTCGTAACCGAACGTGCCATGTTTTTCAGCATGTTGACCCAGTATTCTTTTGTAACGGTATCAAATACCGCAGCTTTCTCTCTGATATTCCCGTATGCCGCTATCGTACCTTTAATATTGTCCCAGAGGACGAAAGTCGCGGTATGGGTCATGTTTTCAGAACCACCGCTGAAACCTGCGAAATTTCCGTCGCTCCCTCCGCTCACTCCCAGGTTTGCTTTGCGTTCATGTTTGATGCTTAAAAAATCAAGAATCAGGAGATAGTTGAGCGTATCGCTGATGAAACCCCTGCGTGAAGGAAGAGATGCCCGTTCACCACTATTGTTAAGCGTCGATCCTGCGCTTTGCTGCATTCTTTGATCGGCACCCGGAAGAAAATAAACCCGACTGAATTTTGAGCATTCTTTAATTGCTGCTGGAAATTCGGTGGCGAAAAATTTATAGTAGGCCTCTTCGGGAACACCGCTTCCAAGTGCACTTGTGACGTCTTCTGAATTGAGGATCTGCATCGAATTTTTCATTAATATAACACCCAGGACATTACCGGTAACGTCCATGCGGTTGTATCCCGGCATGACTCTGTTCGCGGTGCCGGCGCAACCGAATGCAAGAAAAACCAGAGGAAAGGCAAGCACTTGAAATTTACAAGGCATATTCCGGTCTACTGTTTTTGAGGAACCGCTGCCGTTCGGACTATCCATGCGTCATTATACCCCATCTTTTTAAATTGCGTGCAATAGTTTTCCGCCTCGCCGCGTTGAGCGAAATCACCGGCAAACAATTTATAATATGGAACATCAAAGGAAATCGAAATCGGAAGGCTGGTCTTGGCAGCAAGAGCATTTTTCTCCCTCTTTACCTGCTGTTCCTGGGTGGAGGCAAGAATCTGGATTTTAAACCGGGACGGAACTGCGCCGGCATCCCGTTTTGGTACAGCCGGTAGTACAGCGGAAACGGTATCTGCGGGTACCGGTGCCTGAACCGATACTGTTACCGGAACGGTTTGAGGTATGATATCCGCATTGGAAATCGCCACTTCCCTGCCTTTGTTGAGCGTGTCAAGGAATGTGGTCGGTATTTTTTTCTCCTGCTCGCCTGCAATCGCAGCTGAAAACAATAACAGTAAAATTTCAATGTTTCTGCAAATCAATTTTCCCATCATTATCTCTCTCCTTTTGCTTTTTTAAATCAGTTTTCAGCTTTAGAACAGCGCCTTCGCGATAAGCGGGGCGATGAGAAGCGCAACGATATTCACCACCTTGATCATCGGGTTGATCGCAGGTCCGGCAGTGTCTTTGTACGGATCGCCGACCGTGTCGCCGGTAACGGCCGCTTTATGGGCGGGAGAACCTTTCCCGCCGTAGGCGCCGTTTTCAATGTATTTCTTGGCATTGTCCCACGCGCCGCCGCCACTCGTCATGGCAATGGCCTGGAACAGACCCGTAATGATCGCGCCGATAAGCACGCCGCCGAGGGCCTCTTTACCGAGCAAAAACCCGACAATGATCGGAGTCAACACGGGGATAAGCGCGGGAAGCATCATCTGTTTGATCGCGCCTTTTGTCACGATATCGACACAGGTACCGTATTGCGGTTTTGCCGTACCATCCATGATTCCGGGGAAAGCCTTGAACTGTCTGCGAACCTCATCGACCACGCCGCCCGCCGCGGTTCCGACCGCTTCCATAAGGAGCGATCCGAAGTAAAACGGCAGAAGACCGCCGATAAAGAGCCCGATCAACACTTTCGGGTTGGAGAGGTCAAAGGAAACCGAGGCGCCGAACGACCGCGAAAATTCGGTAAAAAGAACGAGCGCCGCAAGAGCGGCCGAGCCGATCGCATAACCCTTGGTGACCGCTTTGGTGGTGTTACCCACAGCGTCGAGCGGGTCGGTGATGGCGCGGACTTTTTCATCAAGCCCTGCCATTTCCGCGATACCGCCGGCATTGTCGGTAATCGGGCCGTAGCTGTCGATCGCAACAACGATTCCGGTCATGGAAAGCATGGCCACTGCGGAAAGCGCGATGGCAAACAGGCCGGCGATAACGGGATTGGAAAAGTTATGTGCAACAGCGCTATGGGTCCCAATGAGGTAAGCTCCGCCGATTGCCGCACAAATGGTCAGAACCGGCAATGCGGTTGACTTCATGCTGACCGCGAGCCCGGCAATGATATTGGTCGCATGACCGGTCTGGGAGGCTGCGGCGATATGCTTGACGGGGCTGAAACTGGTCGAGGTAAAATATTCGGTAATCATAACGATCAGGCCGGTAAGCGCAAGCCCGATAATCGCCATACCGAATACGCTCCCGGGCGAGAAAATTGCTTCACTATCGGGTAGTTTGCCGAGGAAAACCTTTGACACAAAATAAAATGCACATGCGGCAAGAATGCCTGAAACGGCGAGTCCTTTGTAAAGGGCTCCCATGATGTACTGCTTTTTACCCATGCGGACAAAGAATGTCCCAATGACCGACGCGATGATCGAAATCGCGCCGATCAGGAGCGGGAATTCAACCCACTGGCTGGTGGGTCCGAACACGGTCTTTGCCAGAAGCATGGCCGCGACGATCGTTACCGTATAAGTTTCGTAAAGATCGGCCGCCATGCCGGCGCAGTC
>CAISVC010000289.1 GCA_903888815.1 uncultured Fibrobacterota bacterium | reverse complement strand
AGTTTACATTCATGGTTTAACTTAAAAAAAGCCTTGAAAACTAACTTGCAATTTAGTATACTTACCTTAAAGTCACACACACTAATCAGGAGTTAATATATGGACCCTAAAGTCATTCGTGAACAGACGGTACGGGAGACGAAGACCACCCTGATCCTTGACGCGGCCCGCAAGGTCTTTTCTGAAAAAGGTTTTTTTGATGCCCGTCTCGAGGACATTGCTGCTGTAGCCGGATTCTCCAAGGCCGCGCTGTACACCTATTACACTGATAAAGAGGAGATCTTCCTGAGCCTGGCGATCCGGGACCTTGAGAACCTTTATCACCAGCTGGAGACCAGCGTTAATTCTGAAATAAATTTTCTGAAGAACCTTGAAAAGATGCTCATCACGATTTTCACCTTCTTCGGAGAAAATTTCGCGTTGTTTCTTTCGGTTTCAAATTTTCAGACCATGTGTAAAATTCACAAGGAAAAGCTTTCTGAAAAGCACAAACTCCTTTTTGCCGAAGTGCCTTCAAAATTCAGGAAAATAATGGAACAGCAGGTTATGTTGATCAGGGCGGCCCGTGCACGGAAGGAAATTCAGAGCGATATCGACGATTCTCAGCTTGCCAATTATCTGGGCGCGCTCGTCCGCGGTATCATATTTCAGTGGCAATTAACCGGCAAAATGGGAGACGTCAAGGCAGAGATCCGACAGCTCCTTAAATTTATGGCACATGGGCTTGGGTGTCCGGCAAACGCCGAGGATCCGATTATTTCAACGATGTAATCATGAGGTATGCTATGGTTAAACGGCTGTTACCGATTAGTTTTTTGAGTATACTGTTCTGTTTTTCGGGATCGCTTTTTTCCGAGGGAATCAGCCTTGAACAGGTCATACGGGAAGTTTGCACAAAGAGCGATTCGGTCAAAATGATGCAAGAGACCTTGATAAAATCAGACCAGATGATCAGGGAAAAGTGGTCGAATGCGTTCCCAATTATTTCGGCGTCACTGAGCGGAGGAAGATCCGTATCTAATCTTGCCTCAACCATGCCATCGATAACAGATCTGATGCCTCCGGGAATGAGTACGATAAACGATGTGACGAGATATTCCACTGCAATCGACATCACTCAGCCGATTTTTACCTTCGGCAAAATAGGAACGGCTATCGAGGTCGCAAACCAGTTCAACAAGTCGACTAAAAGTACGTACAGAAGGAACATTCAGCAATTGCAACTCCTGGCGCTGGACGCCTTCTATCGGGTGGTTCTTTCCGATATATCGCTGGATATTGCGAAGCGCTCTTTTAATAGGAAAAAAGATCTCTACGACTTTCTGGACAGAAATTTCAAACTTGGATCAGGCAGTAAGGCGCAGATCCTTGCCACCAAAGCAGACTTGATGGGGCAGATACCTACGATTTATAAGGCCCAGGAAGATTTGCTGAACGCCAGGATGGGCCTTAACATGCTCATGGGACGACCCCTCACCGATTCGGTCCGGCTGGACACCGCCACAGGGGTGCAAGGCCTTCTGTCAATTGCCATACCCCAGCAAAAAGAGGCCCTGCGGAAGGCCCTGAATGAGCGGGAGGACCTTCGAACCATTGATTTCCTTGCCGAGGCGAACAAGGGTGGTGCAAAATTGTATAATGCGATGTACTTACCGAGCATCGCAGCCACAGGGTCGTTCGGTACGGTAGGTACCGAACCCAAGGATATAACGGATTGGAATAATAAAAACTGGTCGGTGGGTGTCGGCCTGCAATGGACGCTGTTCGACGGGTTCGCGAACAATGCGCTGTCGCGACAGTACCGCTCGGACGCGCGCAAGCTGGAAATCGCCCGCAGCGCAATTTCGAAAACGGTTGAGATCGAGGTCTCCGTCGCCCTTATCGAATGCACGGCAGCCGACAGCAACCTGACCGCAACCGAAGGAGTTCTCGCGGCGGCACGTGAAAGCTACAGTTTGACAGAAGATAATTTCAAGCAGGGAAGCGGCCAATTCGCCGATTTGCAACTTGCGGAGGAACGGCTGCGCCAGGCGGAAATGGGAATCGTTAATGCCCAGTACCGCCAGCTGCGGAGCCGCGCTGCCCTGCTCGTCGCCATGGGAAAAGACATCGTTACCATTAATGAGGAGAAACCGTGAAAACGTCCAGAAAGAAATCAGTGATTATTTTTGCTGTTTCCGCGTTCTGTTTTTTTCTGGCGACCGTGCCGGCGGGGTGCGGCGCGAAAGGGAAGAACGGTCCTGGGGCCGCTGCGAAGCAGGCCGCAGACTCGGTTTTTATCAAGGTTGTTGTCGCCGATGTCATTGAACGGCCGTTCGAAGACTGGGGAAGCTACTCGGCAGACCTGCGCGGCATCGAAGACGCTACGCTTATCGCCCCGAATCAGGGCGGCCGCGTGAATGCACTCAGGGAAGTGGGTACCCGATTTAAAGCGGGTGAGTCACTGTGCGATATCGATGGCGACAAGTACGGGGCGGCTCTTGAAGCGGCAAAGGCCCAGGTCGAGGTGACGAACGGCGACATGGAAAGGGCAAAGGTGAACGTGGAAAAAGGTTCGCTCGGCCGTTCCGCCCTTGATGGCGCCAACCTGGCGTACCAGAACGCCCGCATGGCGCTGGCCACAGCGAAAAGAGCCTACGAAGACTGCCAATGTCAGGCCCCCTTCGACGGGGTCCTTGTCAGCCGAAATATCGAAAAATACCAGACCGTGGCGCCAGGTACGCCCACGGTGCGGGTTTCGCGTATAGACCACCTTCAGGCGATCATTGCACTGCCCGAAACCGAGGCATTCAGTTACGAAGTGGGCATGAAGACTGAATTCCGTTTGCTGCAGCACCCGGAGCAGGTTTTTGAAGGCACGCTTTCGAGCCGCGACCAGGCCGTTGATTCCAAGTCACGGACCGTTACTGCCCGTATTATTGTGACCAACAGGGACCGAATGCTCAGGCCGGGCATGGTGGGCCGTGCGGGCATATTACGGCATTTGTATAAAAAAGCTATTGTAATTCCGTCAACCGCACTGGTTCGTTTGCAGAACGGAATTTCCGCCATGGTGGTGGAGAACGGGGTAGCGCGGCAGCGTACGGTACAGGTAGGAGCGACCTCCGGTGACAGCACGCTCATCACCGGAGGACTCCATGAAGGCGATAAACTTATCGTGATCGGGGCTTTCCAGGTCAGTGACGGGACGAGGGTGAATTATTAGGCGGTGTTTTCGT
>CAISVC010000288.1 GCA_903888815.1 uncultured Fibrobacterota bacterium | reverse complement strand
GCTGCAAGCGTCGAAGGCTTGACAGCGGCAAGCGATGGCGGCTGCCAGTTCTGCTGGGGATTGAGGTCGATGGACCCGCTCACGGTCCAGCTTTTTTTCGACGAATGCGCGAGTATGGCTGCGGTCACTCCGCTCTGGCCTGATGAAGATGCCGCGGCCGGTTTCGAAGCCCCACCGGATTGCGGGGTCTGGTCGACAAGCAGGGAAATTGAGCTCGGCCACGGCATGATCACTTCGGAAAGCGGTGTTACCGCGGGGTTGCTGCGGCTGAAACCGTCGGCCCCGATTCTTACGAAATACGGATAGGGCACCGCCACATAGGCGCTGAACTGCCCGAATTTCTGCGGGATCTGCACCTGGCCGCAGGATGCATCCACGACCATGTCGGCATTGACCCTGGCGCCGTAAAACTCAAGCATGTCAAGGAGCTTGGAATCAACCTTCATCGCCATGGGGCCGTAGTACTGGTTCATTTCTATTCTCATGCCGCTGGCAAGCACGATGAGCTTGCCGCCTTTCATGAAATACTGATCGATTTCAAACAGGCTGCGGTCGCTGAGCGGTACTGCACCCGGGATCACCAGCGTCTTAAGCGTGCTGTCGATCGGTGTGCCTTTGGCGTAATCTTCGACCGTTGCCACGTTGTAGTTGTCCTTCAGCTTATCGAAGAGCGGAGCGAACTTCACATCGGTGCGGTCTTCCTGTTTCGGCAGCCGGTCCCCCATCTGGCGCCGTACCGCAGGCGGAATTTCTGGCAGCGTGTCGACTTTCAGGATACCCACGCTCGGCGTTGACGGGCGCGACACCTTCATGACGGCGAGGGTCAGGTCGTATTCGAAGTTCTGCAGATTCTGTACAAACGGCAGCACCTCTTTCCGGTCCGCAAAAAGGACCGCGATCCCCAGATACCCGTTGATCACCTGCGCCTTGTCCTTTTCAATGGTCTGCACCTGCATCTCATTGATCCCCATGGAGCGCGCTTCCTGCTTTGCGGCGTCGCTCTCGGCCGGGTCGATCCACGATATGCGCAGATTTTTGCCGCCGAACGCCTCGTATTCCGCCAGCATGTCTTTAATGTTAGTGACGTTTCTCTGCAGTTGCTGCGGCAGGTTCTTTGAACAGTACACCTTGATGTTGATGATGTCATCAAGGCTTTTCATGATCTTCTTGGTGGCCTTGGAGATGGTATACTCTTTCTCCTCGGTCAGGTCGAGCCGTGAGAACCATACGGTGCTGAGATAATTGATGACCGCGATTATACCGAGGATAATCAGGCTGTAAATGACCAGTTCGGTCCGGGTTTTGATTTTTTTTGTTTCCATAATTGGTGTTACTCCCATTTCCTGCTGGCAAGGGACTGTATATTGAGGAAAAGAAAGAATCCGACGATTGAACAATAGTAGATAATGTCTCGGCTGTCTATGACTCCCCGTTCGATGCTTTCGAAATGAGTCCCCAGCCCGAGGTAGGTAAGAAGCGGCGCCACGGCATTCGGGGCGAAAACCACGATAAACGGGCTGCCGATAATAAAGAATACGAAGGTGGCGACAACACCAAGGATAAATGCAATAATCTGGTTTTCGGTATATGATGAAATCCACATGCCGATGGCGAGGTACGCGCCGCCCATGAGCAGGGCGCCGATATAGCCGCCGACGATCGGGCCCAGATCAGGCTTGCCGATAATCAGGATGGTGATCGGTATTGTCATTGAAAGCACGATCCCCGCAGCAAGAAATCCGAATGCGGCAAGAAATTTCCCGACCACCACTTCGAAATCACTGACCGGCCACGTAAGCAGCAATTCCAGGGTCTTGACCTTCCGCTCCTCGGCCCAGCTCCGCATGGTGATTGCCGGAACAAAGAAAAGAAAGATCCACGGCAGGAATTCGAAGTAGCCGCGCATATTGGCCTGATTATTGAGAAAAAAAGTCTGAAAGAACAGAAAGCTGGAAATCACCAGATACACCGTTATGAACACGTACGCAATGGGCGATACGAAGTACGACTTGAATTCCTTTTTGAAAATCGCAAGAATTTTTTCCATGCATTACCCCCTGGTAAGTTGAGTGAATACCTCTTCGAGGCTCGCGGTCTCATGCCGCAGCTCCGCCAAGCTCCAGCCGTTTGCCACAACGCATCTGAAGATGGCTTCGCCGATGTCTTCCTGTGTACCGGAGAGCACTTCTGCCGCGAGCCAGCCGCCTGCGCGATCAACCTGGTGTGCGGTGACGCTTGAGACCCCGGACACTGCGGCGAGCTTGCCCTGTACCGCGCCAGGGTCGGCCTTGAGCCGGAGGATATACCGGTTGCCCCGTGTGGAACGCGAGGTGAGCTCGTCGGCTGTTCCGCTGGCAACGATCTGACCTTCATTGATGATAATGATCCGGCTGCAGGTTGCGCTCACTTCAGAGAGAATGTGCGAGCAGTAAATAATCGTTTTTTCCGCACCGATTTTCCTGATAAGCTGCCGGATTTCGATAATCTGGTTGGGGTCAAGCCCGGCCGTCGGCTCGTCGAGGAGCAGAAGATCAGGGTTATGCATCATTGCCTGGGCGAGCCCCACCCGCTGACGAAATCCTTTGGAAAGCTTGCCGATCTGACGGTTTCCCATCCTGGTCAGGCCGCACACTGAAAACATCTCATCAATACGGCTGTCGAGCCTGGGCGCCTTAAGGCCCCGGATCTCTCCGACAAACTGCAGATACTCGCGCACGCACATGTCGCCGTATAACGGGTTGGTCTCGGCCAGGTACCCGATTCTTTCCCTGACGCGCAAACTTTCATTGACCGTGTCCATCCCGTCAACATGCACAACGCCGGAGGTCGCCGGAATATAGCATGTAATGATGCGCATGGTTGTTGTTTTACCGGCGCCGTTCGGACCCAGGAAGCCCAGGACTTCTCCCTTTCGGATCTGGAAACTCAGGTTCCGGACAGCATGGACTTCGCCGAATTTTTTGCTGAGGTTTTTAACCTCAAGCATGAAGGAATTTGTTGTTGGATTCATACGCTACCGCCATTGGTGAAACCACGTGGATTTGTTTGTTATTTCAGCCCCTTCTGAAAGGCATTAAAAAATGATTTACCGTACAGCATAAGGTCAAGAAAGAGAACCTTTTGCATTTGGAATACGGTGACCTGAAAGGACATGTGTATACGATTGAAAATGGAAAATATTGCAAAAAAAATGCAGGAGCCCACCTCGGCGAACTCCTGCCAAAGACCGATTAAGCCGAAACGTCTTATTCCGCTTTCGCTTTTGCTTCCTGGATCTGGATGCGTATTTCCTGTGCGATCTTTTTTATATTCTGAAGACTTTTCCGCGCGCGCGTCCCGGCCGATTTGTTGCCGTGTTCAAACTTTTCATATTCGCCCTTGAGAACCTCTAATTCGTCAAGCAATTTCTGAAGACTCATGCCATCCTCCTTTAATTATTGGGATAAAGATGCTTGGTGATTGGATTGAATGCCTGTTTTAGTGAGCAATAATATCGTTATTGACCATGCCGGGATGCCAGAAAAATGTCACATTTCCCCGGACGCTATTCAATGGTCGGCTGCTTTGACCACCTTGATGACCTCTCCCGGCACGATGACCGAATCCGGCTTGAGGTTATTATCTTTGTAAAGCTGCTCAACGGATATGCCGAACGCGGTGGCAATGCGCAGCAGGGTGTCGCCGTCACGCACCTTGTAGTAGACGGTGTTGCCCGGAAGCACCGCAGACGTATCGGTATTCCCGGCCGCAACCGGAGGGATGAGCACCGAGTCTCCTGCGTGCACGACGTCGTTTTCATGGAGGCGATTGAGTGCAAGAAGCGACTGAAGGGAAACGGAAAATTTCTGGGATATCCTGAAAAGATTATCGCCCTGCTGAATCGTATAGCAGCGTTTTCCGGTCTGCCCTCCTGAATCCGCAGCCGGGACCCGCTTGCATTCCTTCGGAAGAGCGGAAGACCAGTCGTCCGTCCACCCGGTGTCCTGCCAGAGTCCTGAAGATGTGCCTGCAGGTGCCGCCTGGAACGGCGCAACTGTGCCGGCAGTCTGTTCATTGTTCTTGGCAATGTTTTTTTCGGGAGCAGCGAGCTTGAGCGTATCACCGATATGAATGATCGGCTGGGTAGCATCAATATCGTTCCAAGCAAACAGGTTGTTGATCGTCACCCCTGCGCGCCGCGCGATTGAAAAGGGGGTGTCCCCCAGCTGCACCACACAGGTACTGCCCTGTTTAAGGGCGCTGTTCGAAACGACGGTTATTGCCGGTTCGGACGGCGGGGCCGGCCTGACAATAAGACAGCGGCCGGGCCGCAGCTTTGACGAACGAGAAAGATGGTTCCAGCGGTAGAGCTGCGACCAGGTGACATGAAACCGCCGGGCGATCTTGCTTATCGAATCCCCTTTCCGTACATAATAGAAGGCGACATCTTCATAATCATTTTCATCGTACGCTGAAATCGGAGGAATATAGGCAACCGGCGTGGCAGCGGAAGCGGCATCCCGCAGCGGAAGGAAAAGGAAATGGCCGGCTGTAAAGCTGTTTTTCTTCAAACTGTTGATTGTTTTGATATCGTCTGCTGAAACATTGAACCGGGATGCTACCTTCTGGATATTGTCTCCCTCTTTGATCTGGTAGCGGCACCATTTGACTTTTCTCTCATCAGGAAGCTGCGCATAAAAATTGTTGAAATTCTTTCTCTGGCCGCGCGGCAGGTAGAGCAGGGCGTTTGTAACGTCGGGCGGCGTACACCAGCGCAGTATATGGGGGTTCATTTTTTTCAGGGAATCCGAAGCGATGCCCACCGCCTGCGCGATATCGTCCATTACGATACAATCATTCACCACTACCGTATCGAGCGAAAACGAATCGACCGGAGAAGCGGCGACACCGAAACATTTCGGATTTTTTGCAATTGTCAATGCAGCGAGAAAGCACGGCACATAGCTTCTGGTCTGCGCGGGCAGGTGCTTCAGTTTCCAGAAGTCATTTTGCTGGCAGCGGGCAATAGACCTGCTGACCCCGTTCTCACCGCAGTTGTAGGCGGCCAGCGCCAGATGCCAGTGCCCGAAATCGCCGTAAAGTTTTTTAAAATACAGGATAGCGGCCTGCGTTGACTTGATCGGATCGCGGCGTTCATCAAGCCAGTAGTTGTGCCGGAGGCCGTAGAGTCTCCCGGTCGATGTGATAAATTGCCAGATCCCCGAGGCGTGCGCGTATGAATAGGCTAAAGGGTTGAAACCGCTTTCAATGAGCGGCAGGTAAGCGAGGTCCTGGGGAAGCCCACTGTCGGCGAACATTTTCCGCATGAACGGAATATAGTACGATGCGCGAGAAAACCACTGGTCGATGGTGTATTTCCGGTTATTGACATAATAAAATACCGCGCGCTGTACCCGATCGTTCCATACCATGGGGACGTCATACACGAGGTTTTTCTGGCAACCCATTGTGGCGATAGTAAGACTTTCCGCTGGCATGATTTTCATGGAGTCAAGCGACCGCACCATCTGCCGCTGAAATGCCGTCATGGCAATTTCATCAGGAATCGAATACCGGGAAGGCATTTTCTCGCTATAAATCGAAACGATATCATCGACATACCGCGATGAAGGGAACCACTCGTTTTCAGCTTCCGCATCGATTGTTTCAATGGCCAAAACTGCTTCTTTCAGGTTCGAGTCGGCGGCTGCGAAATTGCCCTCGTTGCAGAGTGCCCGGGCGTTCTCGATGAGTTCTCCGGGGTCTTCTTTTACGGTATCTTCATCATTTCCAGCCGTATCGTCTGCTGATACGGTACCGGAAACCGCATTGCCCGTAACGGCCGCTGCTACAGCAGTGTCGCTGACCGGCACCGTACCTGTCTTCGTTTCGCCTAACGTCGAGTCGCGTTTTTCCGTGGAGCCGCAGCCGATGATCAGCACGAGGGAAAGAAAGACGGCAGGGAGCAAAAAAAAATGATTGCAGTGCGTACAAAATCGATTGAAAAAAAACAGCAATAGTTCCTCCACCCTTCCGGAATCTGCTATTAAAAAACAATACGGAAAAACCTTCGCTTTTTCCGTCACACAGCGGCACAGTTATTATAAATTTATATCATTTCCTGTCATATTAGGAAGAGATCGCAGTCGCTGCACCAGCAAGAACCTGCGGCGCAGAGACATGCAGGGCAAAAGCCCGCTTGAGGAGATACCCTTTTCGCAAACGGCATTCGAGGATTGCTTTTCTTATGCTCTCATCTATTTTCTTGGGAGCGGCTCCGCAATAGTTGACAAAAAGCCTTGTTTTGTTCGTGCACTCTCTGTGCTTTAAACATTGTGTGCAGGCGATTTTAACAGATTGCATAGTTACTCCCTTCACGGCAGCCTTTCCCTGAAAATCTCTTTTTCAAGTCCTGCCCCTTGCGCTGTGGTGTCCATAATTATATATCGCAACATATTGTATTGCAAGAAAAAAATCATACCACCTATTGTGTTTGCTGTATCTGGAGTAATACCATGCCGTTAGGGGATTGAAAGCGCTTGATAAAAAATTGCTGCTGCAGGATGATCCCTTCCGATAATCCGCGATCAGGCATAATTCGCTGTCATCGCAATCCGCACCCACTCATTTTCCGCTGGAAGGCTGAAAGCGGTCCTGGCGAACTCTTCGGGAATGAATTTGGGGCCGGGGATTACGGTTACGGTGTATTGCCCGTCTGATCCCCGTTCGGCCATACACTCGTTCACTATTTTCTTCTTCAGCGACTCCTTTGACAATACATAACAGCTTATGTCCGGCCCGTTTTTTCTTAGCATAAACTTTAGCGACTTCCTTTCACAATAGCCGGACGGATCGAAACGAAAAGGTGCCCGGAAAACTATTGTTTTGATCTCGATCTCATCTGAAGCTGCAATGGCCGAAAGCCTTCCCCGCCCCGCAAGCATCGTATTGACCGTTTCAAGGAAAACAGCATCCTTTAATGAATCACTGATTACCGCTGCCGCCTTCGTCTCCCAGAGAAGCGTTAACAGATCGTCGCCGATCACCCAGTCAGAGCCGAGGCGGTTAAAAACAGACGAACCCTGAAATCCCCGGTATCCCTGCACCAAGCGGCGGTCAGCCATCATGAGCGAGCGGGCAAGAGCAGTTCCGCGCATGGAATAAGGCACGCCGGCCAGGGCAGGCCCGATCTGCACGCGGAAGCGGAGCGCGACCTCCTGCGCCTTCGCGGCACGCTGACGGTTGCGGAACTGCCTGAGGGAATATTGCCTCGGAACCGGACGGGCAGACAATCGCTTTCGCGCAGGACCGTCACCGCAGGCATTGCACCCGCAGCAGGTCCCCTCCATTCCGCTCGTTCCGATACAGCAGCCGTTATCCTCGCACCGCTTTGCCGACTCCCATTGTTTTATCAGGAATTCCTCGCTGACGCCGGTCAACAGAGCGCTCCAGGGTTTAGCGGGGCGTTCCTGCGGTGTAAATCCCCTGAAAAGTGCGTCCGGCCTTACGCCTTCCCGTTCCAGATATCTCCTGACGTCATCGATCAATGAGGGGGGAATTTCGCGATAGTAAACAAACCCCTCCCTCTCCTGCGCCTGCCGCAGCGCTTTTGCAATACGCGGATCATCGGCGCGCGCCAGCAGTTGCGAAAGCCAGTAATCGGACACCCCGGACGACGCGCGGAATTCGAATCCCGCGTTTAGCACCAGTTGTTCGGTTCTGCGAAGCACTGCCTGACAGACATCCGGATCAGGCGCATCCTCGAATTCGAGGGGCGTCCACGGGAACCGCACCAGAACGGTCATTGAAAAAATGATCCGCGGCGCATTCTCTGCAGCGCCCATGAGTGTCTGCAGGAAGCCGAGCAGTTTTTTAAATTCGTTATAATCGCCCTGCTGTTCAAGGCCGGTGGCAATGAGGAAAATCTTGAGCTCCCGTAAAGGCGAGGCGAGCAGCACCGAAAGACCCTTCTCGAGATCCCGCGCTTCAAGACTTTTATGCAGGTAGCGCCGCAAACGCGGCGAGATTCCTTCGATGCCGCAGGTGATACTTGTTTTATTGATTGCGTGAAGAAACATTACCATTTCCGGGTCGGCGGCGATCGAATCGAACCGCTGGCTCTTGAGCCCGATCGATGGGAAAAGGTCTGACAGTTCCCAGAGCAGCCGGTAAAAATGACGGTGACTGCTGAAATTGAAACTGTAGATTTCCAGGTCCTGAGCGCCCGTTGCCGCCTTGAGGCGAAGTGCGGCTTCATACAGCGCGCCGGCTTCGAACTCGCGATAGGGCTTGCGGCCGAAGCTCTCAGCGCAGAAACCGCAGAAAAATGCGCAGCCTTCGCTGATCTGGAGGTTCGCTTTACCGATACACTCTTTTTCGTAAAGTACTGGCTCCGATTCGAGCAGCTGTTCCGGCGGAAGTTCCGCGGCCTGAAATATTTTTATCGCGTGTTCCCCCTCCGGCGTGAAAAATCCCGGGATTTTCCCCAAGCGCTCAAGGACCGTTTTTTTCGACAGTTTCCGATCAAACCCGTCTTTACAGACTTTAAAAAGCCTGCCGATGACTCCGGCGTCCCCGCCTGCAAATATTCCGTCAACCGGCGGATCGTCATTGAACAAAATCGAGGTGTACAGCGCGCTTGCGCCGCCGAGAATGACGAGCGGGCATGCCGGGTCCCTCATACGCTCGCGCTTTGAAAGCGGTATGCCGCTCTTCTCCAGCATGACCGGAACATTCATCAGTTCCTGTACAATCGAGTTCGAAAGTGCGATGACCGTGAAATCCCGTCCTTCATGCTTGCTTGCGGTACCGAGCAGCCAGGGCACCCTGTCACGGTCGAAAATTACGGCGTCTTTCGGCGGCGGCAGATATGCGAGATCGGGAAACGCACCGCTGATACGGCTTATTATCTGATAGAGAAGCTTGTGGGTAAATGAATCGGCAGTGTCGCGATAGGTCGAAAGCCGTGTGATGAGTACGCGAAACGGCCGTTGCTCGAACCCGGCGGCAGGCAGGGTGTTTAATTCGCCGCCGCGCAGCCACAAGCCGCAACCGCTGAGACCGGGAAAAACTTTGTTATACCAGGAAGAATAATTCATGTCATGTATAAGGAATATATAAAAGGTTGATTGTTCCATGGGTTATGGAACTAGTGCTAATCGGCATCACATTCTCAATAACATATTGATTGTTTTCAAAAAAAGTTTATTATATTATATATAGAAAGTAAATATTTGCTGACAGCCAGTAGTATATCCATGAATATTAAAAGGGGGGTCTATGAGAAGGTCACCTGCTGTTTCCATGCTTTCCGCATTCCTGCTTTACATGGCAGCAACTTCAGCTGCCGCGCCCATACCGCAGACCATTCCTGCTGTGCAGCAATGGACGACCGGCACCGGCACCTGTGTCTTTTCAACAAGCAGCCGGATTGTTATAAATACGACCGATTACGCAACGCTTTTAAACGATGGCCGGACCTTTGCCGGTGATCTTAATGGACTTTTAGGGCGTGCGATTACGATAGCAAATGCTGCTTCAGCGAATGCCGGGGATATTTTCCTCCATCTCGGCGCCACCGATACAACCATCGGCACCGAAGGCTATATCATGACCGCCGGCACAACCATTGATATCAGCGCCAGGACCGCAGCCGGCGTTTTTTACGGAACCCGTACGGTACTGCAGATGCTCAAGCAGAGCACCACGGTCAACCAGGGCACGATCCGCGACTGGCCGCTGGGCCGCTGGAGAGGTGAAATGGTGGATCTCGGCCGTAAGTATTACACGGTCGCCTGGCTTCAAACACTGATCAGAGACATGGCCTATGTCAAAATGAATATTTTTCACATGCACGTATCCGATGGCCTAAGTCAAACAAATAACGGCGGATTCCGTCTCCAGAGTACGGTACACCCTGAAATCACCTCTACTCAGTTCTATACCAATGCAGAGCTGCAGTCGCTCATCAACCTTGCCACCCAGTATCATATCACTATTATTCCGGAAATCGATCTCCCGGGCCATGTCAACTGGCTCTATGCATCTCACCGGAACCTGTTGCTCAGCCAGCAGGTACTCGGTGCGCAATACTGGGCTCTTGACCTGAGCAAGGACTCTACCTATACCTTTGTTCAGGACCTCCTGAATGAGATGATCCCCAAGTTTCCCGGGCCCTTCTGGCATCTCGGCGCTGACGAATACATGTTCATCAATGAGTACGCCAATTTCCCCCAGTTGACCACCTGGGCGAGAAACCATTACGGGGCAAACGCCCATGCAAATGACTGTTACCGTCACCTCGTAAACTGGGCAAACGCGCTTGTCAAATCAAAAGGAAAAACGATGTGGACATGGAACGACGTTCTGCTCGGTATAACCGGTCAGAGCGTCGGCGCCTGCTCGCTCGCCACAGATATTTCCATGGACCACTGGGGCGCCCTG
>CAISVC010000287.1 GCA_903888815.1 uncultured Fibrobacterota bacterium | reverse complement strand
CTCCCCTTCCCTGCTGCCGGAATAATTAATTTTCTATCAGCGCTGCGGGTATGCTCAAAAACATGGGGGGTTGCCATGCCGGGTTCGCGATGCCTTATTTCCCTGGCAGCTTCAATGCTGTTTATATCCCATGCCGCTTCTTATGCCGCCGCCACGTTCGACTTCTGCATCTATGGCGGCACATCGGCCGGTGTTGTTGCAGCGTGCGCTGCAAAAAAGAACAATAAAACGGTCATTATCATCGAGCCGGGCAAACATATAGGCGGCATGACCACCGGCGGCTTGAGCGCTACCGACATCGGAAGCTCCAACGCCATTATCGGCATGTCGGCTGAATTCTACCGTCAGGTCGGCCAACGGTACGGAAGCACCCAGCCTGAATATTTTTTTGAACCCAAGGTTGCGGAGCAGGTCTATACCGCCTGGATCACGAACTATGCAGTGCCGGTTCTGTTCCAGCACCGCCTGAAAAGCGTCCATAAAAATTCTTCGGCTGCAATCGATCAGGCGACGTTTGAGACCTCCGGCGCTGCGGCCCCGGATTCAACCATCAACGCCCGCATCTTCATCGACTGTTCCTATGAAGGCGATCTCATGGCCATGGCCGGCGTGACCTTCACGGTCGGCCGGGAAAGCAATGCGCTGTATAACGAGACCATCGACGGCGTACAGCTGCGCACCGGGCACCAGTTCCCGGACGGCATCAGCCCGTATGTGGTCGCAGGAGACGCGGGGAGCGGTCTTTTACCCGGCATTAATCCCAATCCCAAACCCGCAGACGGCACCGGAGACACCATGATACAGGCGTACAATTACCGCCTGACCATGACCCAGGCGGCTGCGAACCGCCTGCCTTTTCCCGCGCCTGCAAGCTACAATGCTTCGCGATACGAACTGCTCGGCCGCGTGTGCGCCGCCGGTTCGATAACCAGCCTTGGCCAGCTTTTTTCCATGCGCGCGCTCCGCAACAGCAAATACGATTGGAACAATCAGGGCCCGGTGTCCACCGACTATATCGGCGCCAACTACTCTTATCCCAGAGCGGATTACCTGGCGCGCAGTCAGCAGTGGACCGATCACAAGGAATGGATACTGGGGCTTGTCAAATTCATAGCAACGGACAGCAGGGTTCCGCAGGGCATTAAAAACGAGCTGGCGACCTGGGGACTGTGCGGCGATGAATATGCCGACAACGGCAACTGGCCGTACCAGCTGTATGTGCGCGAAGCCCGGCGCATGGTGAGCGACTATGTCATGACCGAACGCAACTGCCGCCGGACGATCGTGGCCGGGGACGGCATCGCTTTCGGCTCTTATACCATGGACTCGCACAACTGTGAGCGCGTGGTGGTGAATGGGATGGTGAAAAACGAAGGCGATGTACAGGTGGCAATCGGCAACGGCCCGTATCCAATCGCCTACCGTTCCATCATTCCCGCGGCGGCCGAATGCACCAACCTGTTCGTGCCGGTCTGCCTCTCGGCTTCGCACATCGCCTACGGGTCCATCAGGATGGAGCCGGTCTTCATGATGCTGGGTGAAGCTGCCGCGATTGCCGGCTGTCTGGCGATTGACGCGGACACCACGGTGCAATCGGTGGATGTCGCTGCGCTGCGCGAGGCGCTGGGCCTTGCGATCAGGGGCATTCTGATGGACAGCGAATGGCCGGACAGCAACGGTCACGTGACCATTACCGGCGCGTGGACAACGAGTTCGGCAATAGCGGGATACAACGGGTCAGGCTATCTGCACGACGAAAACGCCGGCAAAGGGACCAAATCCGTGCGGTACACACCCCAAATCGACACCGCAGGTACGTACGATATATATGTGCTCTGGACCGCGGACGCCAACAGGGCGAGCAATGTACCCATCGCCATTGTTACGGCCCAGGGAGTAACGAATACGACCGTGGATCAGACCGCTAACGGCGGCGTCTGGCGGAAAATAGGAACCGCAGACTTCAGAAAAGGCACCATCGATTACATTGAAATCAGTACAACCGGCACCAACGGGTACGTAATAGCCGATGCCGTACTTTTCGTGCCGACATGGATTACCGGCGCCAGAGGACCGCTTTCATCCGCTCAACCTGCAAAAAAGCGCTTTTCTGTATATGGCAAAGACGGATGTCTGGTAGTGGATTGGCCGGCCACAGAAGCGGAAAGGAACACCGGACGTTTTTCGCTTTACGATGTCCGGGGCAGGCTGGTAAATCAATGGCGCATAGCCAATGGCCAAAACGTTCTTCCGGCTGGTACGTTATCTCATGGAATATATTTCGGACGATTGGCGATAACAGGCCCGTCTGGCAGGCACCTTCAGAAAACAGCAATAATCAGATGGTAGGGCGCGTTGCATGCACCCGGATTGCACCCTCGAAGTACTTCTTTTTTCCCCGAATTTCCTGCTTCAAGAACATCTTTCGTTTCGCTACCGGCCGACAAAGACCCTTCGGTTCGACGTGACCAATCCGTCCGTTACGCTGACCAGTACAACCCCTGACGCAAGAGGCCCTTTTCCTGATTCGACAATCTGAAGACCGGCGCAACGGGGCGCGATCGCTCGCGACGCGATTGTCCGGCCGCAAAGGTCGGTGATCGTCACGCGGATCGTCGACGAATGGGCGGCCACGGCAAGCGTAATGCGGCCATGCCGCGCCGAAATAACGCGTACCGGTCCTGTCGGCTCAATTGCGGAAACCTGATCGGATAACGCACCCGCTCCCACAGTGGAATCTTTAATAAGTATGCTTGACAAGAAGGATTGCAGTGTAATGCTCCCGGTAATGCCGGTAGTTCCCGGAACGTCGCGCCATATATCGCTGCCGAGCGAAAAGCCCTGCGCGGTTGCGGCGGTGTTGTAAAAGAGGCGTGAGCGCAGTTCGCTGCTTATGTTCGACTTGTCAATCTCATAGAGCGAGACGTTGTCCAGGTAAATGATCGTATCGGTTTTTGACGGATAAAAATCGACGCGGCAGCTTTGATTGGTCAGGCTCGACTCGAAAAAGAGTTCGTAATCGTTCCAGGCAGTGTCCAGGGCAACCGCGTGCGACAGTCCCGCCGTGGTATAGGGGCTGGCGCTCATCCGCGCCACGACATTGATCTGCCCCGCATGGTCCTCTTTTGCCGAAAAACGCAGACGGTACAGGTGGGCGCTGTCGAGCGGGTAGGTTGTTGCGGCATAACAGATAGGCGCACCCTGCGCCGGATCGCCGAAGTAACGGATTTTCAGGCACTTTTTATCGGGTGACGCAACCGTATCGCGGGTGAGCTCGAAATACTGCGAGGGCCAGCTGTTCCAGCCCAGGGTGCTCTGGTCAAACTCTCCCGATGGAATTTTGTTGGTTCCCAAAACTGAGAATGAGTCGTTGACAAAATTCAATTTCCACACAAGTACGCCGTCTTTTTGACACGTGGCGGTAAACGGCGATTCGACAACCGTGTAGTTATTGCTCAATGCGACAAGAGCAGAATCCTGTTGTGCATAGCGTGTTTGCAAAATAGTCCCCTGAAATTCGCTGGTCGAATAGAAGGTGTTCCCGAAGACCTGATTGCCATAGACCTGGTCCGAAACTATCGCGTCGCGCGAGATCTGTATCTGGTTTCCACGGTTTCCAT
>CAISVC010000286.1 GCA_903888815.1 uncultured Fibrobacterota bacterium | reverse complement strand
TCACCCATCTTCCTGCTCAGATAAGCAAGGATGAGCATACTGATAATGACCGACTCGTCAAAAAGGATCATGGCCGTGAGATCCACCATATACTTACTTCCGTACCCTTTGCATAATGTAAAAAAGGCGTGCCGTGCTGAATATCGACGCGAGTGCGCTTCCCACAAGGGACAGCAGCCCTATGCTCTGAGACGCCCCGGGGCCGTTCCTTTCCCCGGATAGAAGTACACAGGATACAAACGCAAGTGCGATCGCGGCGAGGAATCCCCACTGGGGCGAGGGGTGCCGGAATTTCTTCCGGTAAAAAAGCGAAATCAGAAGCGAAATTATGTTCAGTGCAATGAAACAGAGGATATATCCTTCGACAAGCATAAACCGCATATGGTTCGCGCTGAAAAGGTTCATCGCTTCTTTCCGAATACATTGACAAACGCGTCCTGCGGCGTTGAATGCGTGATGCCGCTCATGATGCCTTCGCGGCCGCTGAATTTCGCCTCGACCTCGATTCCGTGCGGTGTGATCTTGAAGCACCTGATGTCCTTCTGGTGGTCGCTGCCGCGCATCTTGAGCACGCAGATCGCCTTTTCAATGGAACTGTCGATTTCAACAAACCGCAGCAGCATATAGGAATCGACGATGAACGGAATCTTGCTGGTGACCTGGGTGACCTGACCCAGAAGGTTGTCGTTCTCGCGCAGCAGGACGCTGGTCACGTTTTCACGTTTGAGCGCGTTGATGAAATTGCGCTCAATCTCGCGGAGTTCGTGCGAATCGACGGTGAGCGATTCGAAGTGGGTAATGCTGTCGACTGCCACCCTTCTGGCGCCCATCTCCTCAATCATGGTCACGAATTTTCCGTCCATTTTGCTTAATTCGTCAAGCGCAGTCTGCGGATCCGAGAAAATGATTTTAAGAAGCCCATCTTCCTCCAGTTTCCTGAAATCCCATCCGAACTGCAGCGCGTCATGATAGTACTGCTGGGGGAACTCCTCAAACGTGATAATAAGACCCGGTTCCTTGTACTGCGTGATGCCGGTGTGGATAAACTGCATTGCAAGGGTCGTTTTTCCGGTTCCGGGCGCACCTTCCAGAAGGTTCGCGGTTCCGCTTAACAGGCCGCCGGAAATCATCTTGTCGAGGGCCTTGATTCCGAAAGGGACGCGTGATTCGCTCATGGAAACCATCCTTTGCATCATGAAAACAGGAGATCGATAACGGCTTTCTGCACATGAAGCCTGTTTTCCGCTTCGTCGAAAGCAATGGAACGCTCCGAATCCAGAACGTCGCTTGTGATTTCTTCTCCCCGGTGCGCCGGAAGGCAATGCGAAACAACCGCGTCCGCAGGAGCCAAAGCCATAAGCTTTTTATTCACCTGAAAGGCGGCGAAATCCTTCGCGCGCTTCTCCGATTCCTTTTCCTGCCCCATGCTGGTCCACACGTCGGTATATAGTGCGGTTGCTCCTGCGAGGGCGCCCGCCGGATCATGGGATACGGCAAGATGCGCACCGCTTTTTACCGCAATGGCAGCCGCCATGTTCAATACCTGCGGAGCAGGCTCATATCCCGGCGGGCAGGCAACCGTAAAATCCAGCCCCAGCTTGGCGCAGAGCACCATGATAGAATTGCAGACGTTGTTGCTGTCGCCGATAAAAACGATCTTTTTTTTCTTCTTCCCGCCGTAGTATTCGTCAAGCGTCATGGCGAAAGCCAGCGCCTGGCAAGGATGAAACGTGTCGGTAAGCGCATTGATCACCGGTATCGAGCTGTACTCCGCAAGCTGTTCGACGGTTGAGTGGCTGTAGGTCCGTGCGACAATCAGATGCACCCACCGTTCCAGGTTCCGCGCCACATCTTCCGCGCTTTCGCGTTTCCCGATTCCTACCATATCGGAAGTCAGCGTTATTGCATGACCGCCGAGCTCATGAATCGCCGTCTCAAAGGTGATTCGCGTGCGCAGCGACGGTTTCTCGAAAATGAGCACCCCGGTTTTATTGGAAAAAATCTTCCGCTCCTTATGCAGCCTGCTTCGCTTGAACTCCTTCGCCCGCGTCAGGATGGCCCGGATCTCCTCCGGCGAAAATTCAACGAGCGAAAGCAGGTCTCTCTTCTGTTTCATGATATGCGCCGTTATCGTGTATGCTGAATAATGCCGCCGTTATAAAAATGCGCAACAAAACAAAATAATAGTTCCCATCTCTCCATGCCGTAAATAATCACGCTGACCTCCTAACAGAATGCGTGTCCTCGTTTTCGATTATATATATTGAACGCGAGGGATCGTGCTGTGCAGGAAAATGCTCCGTCCTTGTACAGAGGAGGAACGATATGGAGATCACCGAAGTCCGTATTACGCTTAAAAATGAGGAGAAACTGAAAGCCTTCGCGAACATCACCTTCGACAATGAATTCGTGGTCAGAGGACTCAAGGTGATAAGCGGCTCGCAGGGATACTTTGTCTCGATGCCGAGCAGAAGAAGGAAAGACGGCACCTTCCAGGACCTCGCCCACCCGGTCACGAACGAGCTCCGGAAAAAAATCGAAGACACGATCCTGAATGCCTT
>CAISVC010000285.1 GCA_903888815.1 uncultured Fibrobacterota bacterium | reverse complement strand
CGGTCACCGTATACTGCGTTTCCTTGCCGAGCATGCCGTCGTCCAGCGTGCTGAACTTGTAGCCGGTTTCGCAGGGCGGAACTTCGTTGCCTTGCACCGCGCTAGTCGCAGTCGTAACCGTTTTGTTGACTGCCTTCTCCACCTGCCCGCCGGGCATTTGTATGCAACCGACTACGAGTAGGGCCAATAGCAATAATACAAATAGTTTTTTCATAAAAGCACCAAAACTCTTTACACCACAAATGTTTAAAAAACCACAAGCGAAATAACAGCCGTATGCGCTACCACATGTTACTATTGTTTCTCCTGCTTTCCGTAAGCATGGTTTCCGCCAGCTGCATAGGCTACCTGGACGATTTCAACATCCGCGTTCTGGACGCGATGCTGCGGCCTGTTCCCGGCGCCGACGTTCAGGTAACGTTCGATCGCGGCTCTACTTTCGGCGACCAGTACTTCACCACGCCGGTGAACCAAACAGACGACAATGGCCTTTACCATATTCGGATTTCAAACCAGGGCACTAAGTCCCGGGTGATAGATTGCGGTATCGTTGTGCTTGCATCCTATGGCTCCACTTTCAACCGCCAAACATTCATCGCAAATCAGCACAACGAGCCGGCAGACGTTGTGATTCCCGTCTATAAATTAACATTCCTGGTGCAGGACCAGAACGGAAGAGGACTGCCTAATGCGACTGTGTTTTTCCTGAACAACACGAAAAAAACCGGCGCTGATGGAAGAGTTTTATTTTACTCGCAGAACTGGACCATGGATTATTTTGTAACCTACCACGGGGGAAAACAGTCCGGGCCTGTGGAAATCGGCGGCGACACAATCCGCAATGTCATCATACCTATTTACTACGTTACATTATACGTAAAGGATGATACGGGTGCGCAGCTTCCTGCTACTATATTTTATCTTAACGATACGTACGATGCGCCGGAGGGCGTTACTAATCTGACAATCTACAGCAACGAAGCGCAACTTATCATCGCGCACGGCGGTATTGAGAAGAAAGCAAACATCACACCCAAGTACACGAGTAGCATGGAAACAGTTTATTTTGACATTCACGCGCCGGCAGTGCAAAACATCCAGCAACTGCTTGTGGGCAACCGCGTGCGGATGACCATGGATATAATCGACGGTGGCGTTCATCCATCGCGCGTTGACCCGGCATCGGTAAAATTAAAATACCGCATTCTTCCGTCGGAAGAATGGCAGAGCGTCGGCGCGTTCGCACTTGCGCCTGGTCGCTACGGTTTTGATTTTCCTCAAATAGACGACGGCCGCATCGTTGAGTTTTCCATTACTGCAAAAGATTACGAGGGAAACAGCGTTGAGCAGCAGGGAAGATTCGTTATACAGACGGGCATTATTAACGCTACGACGAACAATACCGATAACAATAGTGGGAATCAACAGCAAAATACGGATAACTCCCAACAATTCCCCTGGTTGTACGTGGTTTTTGGGGTAATATTTATAATTATTGTCTTTTATATTGTGAAATTTATCGGAGAAAAGCAAAAGAAAGAGTGATGATGAAACAGAAGGTTTAAAAATAATATGGTGCATAAGAATAACATAAGAGTGCATAAAGTAACATAATATTAAAGGTGATTTGAATGCCCCGTGGAAAAAGGATTGTAATCGAGACGGAAATTGACGACGACATTGTGGACAGGTTTAAGAACCTCGACCTAGGAGAAATCAGGAAGGAAAGAGACGAAGTTGAAAAGGGTTTGTCTTCCTCACTGGCGACGGTTTTTAGAGCAGCACAGGACCTCTACAAGCAGAAGGCTGATGAGGCAGTACTGCGTGATTCGCACAGGTTGTATTCGGTAAAGGATGCTTATGATTATATTCGCGGCAAGGGCCTAGTTCTCTCGTTCAGGGCATTCGGCGGGAGAATAGAACGTGGCACCGTGCCATTCATTAAAGTTGGCCGCAAGAGGTACATCCATCAGGCAGTATTGCAGGACATCCTTGATACCAAGGAAGAGTTCTACACAGTCAAGGAAGCGTACCAGGAATACAAGCGCGCAAACCCGAAGATTAACTTCAGGGCATTTATCGGCCGTGTTGAGAAAGGCTCAGTGCCTTCAGTCAAGCTCGGCACCAGGCGGCTTATTCCCGGCGACGTGGTTGATGCACTCACCCACGTGAGCAAGAACTACTACTCGGTAACGCAGGCTTTGAACGAGCTGCACAAAGGCGGCATCGGAATAAAGCGCAATGCGTTCGAACGCAGACTCGACCGCGGCAGAATCCCGCACGAGAAAATCGGCGGCAGGAGATTTATCCACGGTAAAGTCCTGCATGAGCTCGTAGACAAGGAAGTTGCGCTCAAGAGGAGAAAGTCATCCTCGCGCGGCCTTGGCCCGAGCGGTCCGATGCGCGGCTAGTTTTATATATTTTTCCTTCTTTTTCTTTATCATCTTTTAATTCGGGGGTTTTCAAATGATGAAAAAATTGGCATTTATACTGCTATTCGTCGCGCTGGTTTTCATGGCAACGCAAGTCAAGCTCTCAGCCATGTGGGGCGCGCCCGGCCAGTAT
>CAISVC010000284.1 GCA_903888815.1 uncultured Fibrobacterota bacterium | reverse complement strand
TGGAATTCATGTTCCAGATCGGCACCTGGCCGTGCAGGTATTTCATGAGTTCCGTGTTGCACGAATAGGCATACCCCAGCCTGATGCCCGGCACGCCGAGTGACTTGCTCAGGCTCTTTATGATCAGAATGTTATTCAGGGGTTTCTTTTCGAGCAGGGAGAGCACGGACGGAACGTCGGCGAACTCGATGAACGACTCGTCGACGATGACCGTCTGGTCGGCGTGTTTTTCGGCAAAGGACTAGATCCAATCGGGCTGGATCAGCGATCCCGTCGGGTTGTTCGGATTTACAAATACAACGATATCGGCGCCCTTTGACCCGTTCTCGATCCCTTTCAAATCGAACCCTACCTTGTCATCATAGACTGTGCTGTCCGGAAAAATCCTTTGATACTCGCCGAACGATGGTCTGGGAATGAATACTTTTTTCGCGCCAAACCGGTTGGCAAGCATGGGGTAGATCTGCGACGCGCCATTGAGCGCGAGCACGTTCGCCTCTTTGCACAGGAGAAACCACGACATCTTGCGGTCGAGCACCGCCTGGCGCGACCCGTAATTGTGAATCAGGTCGGGCAGGCTGTTGCGCAGCTCGGAAATCATGGCATGGTTCGGGAAATACATGTTGCGGATGAAGCAGAAATCGAGCACGTCATAGTTCCAGTAGCCGCCGAAATTGTATTCCAATATTTCCTTCCGGTTCCGGTGGAAGGCGAATTCAGCCACCTGCAGGTCGTTCGGATCGTCGACTTCCGACCACTGCTCCCCTTCCACGATCTCGGCGTGGATGGTTTCTTTCTGCATGTAAATAAGGATACCGAGGATCAGCTCATAGTAGCAGTTCCGGTCGATGGTATTTGCATAGTAGACTAAGAGCTTTTTAAACGAGGTTTCGCAGAACTCCTTCGAAAACTTGTAGATGTTCAGCGTTTTATATTTGTCCGAGAAATCAAAATTTTCCGGCTGCAGGTGGGACGGGATCACGTTGGTAATGCGCTTCTCCTGCACGGTCACCACGGTACCGTCCATGCCGTGCCGGTACCTGTCGACGAGCGCCACGTTGTCATAGGGCGATGCGATGAGCCGCTTGATGATTTCGGGCCGGTAGATGAGGTCCGACTCGATCAGGATGATATCGGTATCAATGGTAATGGCCTCGAAGGCGAGGGCCATGGAGAAGATATTATTCGTCTCCCGGTATTTTTCATTGTGCACGAAGGTAAATTTGACCTTTGTAAAAGTCGAGGTGAGGAAATTTTTCAACTCTTCGGCGCGGTAGCCGGTGACCACGACGATGTCAGAAATGCCGTTTTCCAGAAGCCCGTCGATGATCCTGCCGATGATGGTCTTGCCCGCGACCGTGACCATGGTTTTATGGAGGGTATCGGTCAGCGGCCGCATCCGGTTTCCGTACCCGGCTGCCAGTATAATTGCTTTCATTAGTATATTCCTCGCCTGAAAAAGTAGCCCCTGCAATAAGCGGAAAGCGATGAAAATATAGTAATTGGATGGCGACGCCGTTACAGAGTTTATGCGGTTTTGGAAAAAAAAGAAGAAAGTCATCAATTGAAACCATTTTCGATAATTATCCAGGACAGGCAGATCTGCGATGACATTTATTTTTGATTTTTAAGAATGAAATCCTTATATTCTATTTAAGCAGCCGAAAAGATTGACTATCACTGTTGTCGAAAGGAGTAATCGATGAGATACCTTTACTCAGCCATCATTGTGGCTATAGCCGCATCATCGGAAGTGCTTGCCCAGAACATAGTTCTTCCTGCGCCGGTCGTGCACGGCAATTCGTTTGAGATTCTCTCAAACAGCCGCTATTCGGCCCACTCCGGCTTCACCAGCACGCTGTCCACAGAGGTGGCCTCGAACGTCCTCTGGGCCATGAACCGCGTGCCCCGGCTCGGCGGCTATCGCGAATTCTATGTCGCCACGCCGGCCAACGTCTACCGCTACGACTCAACCGCTCATGCTTTAAACGTTCATCTCAGCGGCAACCACCGATACAACTCCGGCGCGGCCTACGAGATCGGAATTGCCTGCGACCGGTACGAGGAAGCCGGCTATGCGGTTCAAGCCGGTCTGCTTGCCGGTGTTGCGTTCTGGAATTCTTCCGGCGGCAATGTCGTCAGCTGCCCGATGGCGTTCGCGACCAATTACGCCAACAGCAATTGGAGTCCGGTTCATCCGATCAAAATGGTAGATGTCTTCGGTCAGGCAACTCCCACGGGCCTGGTGACCACTGTTCAAGCCGTCTCATCGGATTCGTCACTGCCCCATCCCCACACCACCGGTTCCGACACTTTTGAAGTCCTGTTATCAACCTTGCATCAGGATTCAGTCTTCAGTCCTGCCGGCCTTGCGCGGGATGCGATCTCTCAGCTTCTGTGGGCCGGCTACGGCGTGACGCCACATACCCCCTCGGGCAACCGCGGCCTTACCGTCCCTTCCGCCTATGGTACGTACTACCTCACCCGCAGGATTTACTTCGTATGCGACACCGGCGTCCAGCGCTACAATAATCGCCTGCCCCCGGGAACAGGTTTGACGACCGGCGACCACCGCCTCGAACACGTCACCACCGGTGACCGGCGGCCCCAGCTCCGCGCCGCCTGTCCGCGCATTCCTTCCACGGCGCCTAATTATATCATCGTCTGCGTCGGCGATACTGCTGCCTATGGCCCCATGATAGAGGCCGGGTTGGCCGGGTTTCAGTATTTAATGCAGGCTGTAAGCCTCCGGCTAACAGGTTTTCTCACTGCGCCGATCACGCCAACTGAACGCAGCGGAATCATCTCGGCATTAGGTATCCCCGCGACAGACCTTCCGGTCATTGTCTTCTCATGCGGTGAACCGTTGACGGGCACCCGCGTGATTGAGAATCAGGTCCGGTTTATTGAAATTATCAGAATCAAAACCTCGGCGCAAAACAGCCCGCCCGTCCGGATTGACTACCGGTTGGCCGAGAGCGCAAGGCCGACAATCGTTCTATTTGATCTTGCCGGCAGGCCTGTGCGGCATTTCCGCAATGGCATCCTGCCTGCAGGAGCCAACAACATTGTCTGGGATGGTGCCGGGGACAACGATACTATTGTCCCGGCCGGGGTATACTTCTGCCGTATCAGTGCCGGCGGTGACGTTTTTTCGGCACGATTTATCCTGAGCCGTTAATAC
Source organism: uncultured Fibrobacterota bacterium (assembly GCA_903888815.1). Taxonomy (GTDB): domain Bacteria; phylum Fibrobacterota; class Chitinivibrionia; order Chitinivibrionales; family Chitinispirillaceae; genus BOG-1184. Next base: position 9,364 of record CAISVC010000284.1, on the reverse strand, counting down.
AGAAATCGCGGATATAAATTTTGAATAGCGCGGAAGGGCAAAATGTACTCGAAATACGGCTGGCTGTTAATAAGTGTTCGCGCTGTTTTTTATATCAGCGTCGTAGTTTTTTTCATGTTCATCAGCAAAAGCACCAATGAGACTGTCAGGGGAATCGGCGGCGGCATCATTATGGCCGATATCATCACCTGGCTCGGCCGGTCCATGATAAAAATGGATAAATACCTGGCTGAATTTGCCTGGGAGGCGGTCATTAACATTGTTACCGTTGTCGTATTGGTATGTGTGTTTGGTATTTCTTTCCCGACGCAGGGAGAAGGAATGGCGATGGGATTTATGGTTTTTCTGGTTGCAAGCGGCATTAAGGTATTCTGGTATGTCGCGCAGGAAATAGCGGAAGAAGACGGATAAAAATCCGCAACAATGGAACTTTTCACTGCGGTGAATGCGCTAAAAGAAAAACGTCAACCCCTCTTTGAATTTAAAACAAACCATACGGATATGCCCCTTCTCCGATTTTCTTTTTCAGGTACTCCCTCACCACCTGACAGTCTTCGCGGTAGGTCATGCCGAACCACTGCTCTCCCGAGTAAAGCATTTTGACAGAGATCGATTTTCGGGCAAGTCCGTTATTAACAACTGAGGGAAGATAAAACTCCGTTTTCAATTCGTTACCGCTTCTTTTCAGAAACTCACTGAAATCGTTTTCAAGCATGGGATAGAGCGTCTGCGGAGCAAAACCCCAGCAGTTCATGGACACCGGTGTATGCGGGTCAAGATCGCCCCTTTCTCCGGTTTTCGTTTCAAAGGCAATTGTCTTTTCCGTCCTTTTAATCTTTTCCCGCTCGACAATTGACGCCAGATACCCGTTTTTAACCGCGCAGACGCCCCGGGCCACTGCGCCGTGCTCTGAAAGCGTCTTTTCGAGTTCAAAGCCGACCATCACAAACTCCGTGGCGTCGGGCCTCATGGCGCTGAGCGCATTGCAAAGCACCGCGAACGAGCCTGGCCCGTAGTAGTCATCGGCGTTGATCACGGCAAACGGCCCGCCAATCGTCTTTTTAGCCGCAAGCACGGCATGACCGGTCCCCCATGGCTTGGAACGGCCGACCGGCACGCTGAATCCTGAAGAAATCACTTCAACTTCCTGATACGCATAGGCAAAATCGGCTTCCCTTCCATACTGCGCCTCCATATATTCCTTGAAATCCGATTCGATCTTTTTCAAAATGACGAACACGATTCTGCCGAAACCGGCTTTGCGGGCGTCGTAAATGGAATAATCAATCAACAGCTCGCCATGAGGCCCCACCGGCTCAATCTGCTTGAAGCCGCCGAACCGTGAACCGATGCCTGCCGCAAGGATACAAAGGGTTGGTTTCATGGTTTTGAAAAATAATCTCTGCACTGCTCGAAACGGCTATGCATCGGCGCCCGGGAAACCCTTTCCCTGAAAAGTGCAGATTAATAAGATTAATATAATAAGTGACTTGATATTGGAAACGTAGTTTATTAAATTCCATATGGGTAGAAAATTGTTCCCTATTTGTACTCTGTTCCGCCGGAGCTTCGATAGTATTACACTATCATGTCATTTGTCCGGTACTACAAGAGTGCAGATGTGGTTTGATAATCATCGATAGAACTTAATTTATTTCTCTGTGGTATCCTACTAGAAAGGATTACTTTTATGCGTTCCCCAGTACGCCAGTCCGTGGCGATCAGCATCATACTGTGTGCCGTCAGTTTTATTTATGGGCAGGATACGTTCACCAATCTCCTCCAGAGCGGAAAATACCAGGAGGCCATCCAATATGCGGAAAAACAGATTCCGCCGGCTTCCCGGACTATCGATATATGGCTTGGCATGGCGCAGGCTTATGAAAAGACCGGTATGAAAGATCAGATTCTTGCCTGTTTTAAGGAGGCGCAGAAAGTCAACCCGAGTGAACCGCGCGTTCACTTTGCACTGGGCGCCTATTATTATGAAGCGAAAAACTGGGGCGAAGCCCTGAGGTTTTTCCAGAGCGGTTTTCTCCTCAAGCGTTCCGCCATCGCCGCAGAAAAAATGGCGATGTGCGCCGCCAATCTCAATCAGTGGGACAAGGCCAAAGATGCCGCCGAGTCGGCGGTTTCTCTTGACAGTACCGTCTTTGAATGCCGGCCTATTCTTGTCAAACTCTACCTTCAGGAAAAAAACTGGGCCGGCGCCGTTGAACAGCTGGAATTCATCGCTAAGAGGGGCGGCGCATCGCTTGATCAGTGGAAGCTGATCGCCGACTGCTACGAAAAGGCGGGATTGAAGGAGCGGTTGCCGCACGCTGATTCCATGATCGTTTTGTTAGACAGAAATAATATACCCTCCCGCGTCAGATTCGCCGACTATTCCCTTGCGGAGAGAGATACCACGAGCGCCCTGCGGCTTTACAAGGAACTGGCGATTCTGACCCCGGCAGATTCGAAACCGTTCAAGAATCTCTACCTGCTCTCCAAGACACACGGCAACCTCGACGATGCGACACTGTACCTTAAAAATTATCTCGTGCTTGACAGCAGCAACGTCGGACTGCACTGGGAGCTCGGTGACCTGCTTTATGACAAAAAAGACATCGCCGGTGCGCTGGAATCCTACCGCCGTGCCTTCCGCAAGGATCTCCAGGGCGGGAAAGGACATTTCCGGAAGTTCGCCGACATCGTGCTCCAGAAAAAGCTTGACAACGAAGCGATCAATGTCATCAACGCGGCAGTAAACGCCGGAGAGGCCGACGTTTCCCTGTACACCGCGCTCGGTGACATCTACCGCAAGATCAATCAGTGTCAGAACGCCGCCAAAATGTACCAGGAAGTGCTGAAAACCGATCCTAAAAATCTTCCGGTGCTGAATGCGCTGGCAGACTGTCAGGCCAAAAGCGGTGATACGAAAAATGCCATCATTTCATACGAACAGATCGTACTCATGAACCCGCGGCCATCGCAGGAGTATAAGGCGCTCGGCGATCTGCATATAAAAATCGGCAAACGCGAAAACGCCATCGCCGCATACAAGAAATATCTCGAATCCGTAACGAACGATTATCCAGTCGCGAAAATAGTCGGCCTCTACTCGTACGATATGAAACAATTCCCGGAAGCGGTCAAATACCTCACTATGGTGCAGGATCCCGGTTTGCGCGATGTTCCCCTGCTCATGGCGCTCGGCCTTTCCGCCTATCAGCTTAATGACTGCAACACTTCAGCCGAAGCTCTGGCCAAGGTGTGGGCGGCCAAGGCGCCGCCGGCAGTCCTGATTCAGGTGCTGAACCCGCTTGCCGAATGCTACGAACGCAATAATAACACGGCCAAGGCCGCCGAAGCGTACGAAGCGTATGCATCGCTGCCCGGTGTCAACAATGCGGATGTCGCCTTCCGCGGCGCATTTTTAAAGGAACGCAGCGACCGGACCGGATCAATCAAGGCGTACGCGACCAATACGGTAGCCTACCCCAAAGACTACCGCAATTTCCTGCGGCTTGGACTGGTCTATGCAGCCGATTCCGCGATGCTCGATAAGGCGGCAACGAATCTTACGACAGCCTCTGCGCTCGTCGATACGGTGCGCACACTGTGGCGTACACTGGCGATGGTTGAGGGGAAACTCCGGAACGAAACGAAAGAACTTGCGGCATGGTCGAAACTCATAACCCTGGAGCCTCAGGATGTTGAGGGCAACCGGCGCGTCGGAACGATTCTTGCGAACAAGAAACAGTTCGCGCAGGCGATCTCTCCGCTGGAAGTCGCGGTCACGGCCGGAACAGAGGATTACGATCTGCTGAGACTGCTCGCCACCTGCTACCTCGAAACCAAGCGTCCGAAGGAAGCCATGGGACTCTTACGGAAAGCCAAGGTATTGCAGCCCGACGACCCGTCGATCAGGGTCGCCATCATCGCCGCAGGCACGGCGATCGGCCCGAACGAGCCTGTTGACAAAGAGAAGGAAGAGCTGGCTGAAATCGATAAAAAGGTAATAGCGAAAGACCGGAAAAACATCGAATCACGCATCAGGCTTGTGCAGTATTATGAAAAGAAGGACGATCACAACAACGCGTTTGTCCTGCTCAAGGAACTTTCCGCCCTCACGCCGAAAGATCAGATAGTATTCCAGAAACTCTATGAAATTTCCACCCGCAACGGCAACAAGCAGGAGGCCTCCGAGTATCTGCGGAAATACCTCGCGATTGCTCCCAACAACGCCAAGGCGTATCGAAGCCTCGCCGATCTCCAATACGAACAAAAAGAGTACGACGGCGCGCTGGCTTCCTACCGCATGGCGGTCAAGTTTGATCCCCAGATCAAGGGGTTCTACAGGAATTATATCGATATCGTTCTGCAGAAAAAGCTTGATGCAGAGGCGATCACGGTGATTCAGAGCGCCATCAAATCCGGCGAGGCTGATATGCCCGCCTTTGCCGCTCTGGGTGACATCTTCCGTAAAAGAAATCAGTGCGGCGAAGCAATCAAGATGTATCAGGAAGTGCTCAAGATGGATCCGAAAAACATCGATGCCATGACCTCGCTGGGTGAATGCCAGGCGGCTACCGGCGATGTGAAAAACGCGATCATCAGTTACGAGCAGGTCGTTCTGATGAAGCCGAAGCCCTCCAGGGAATATAAAGTGCTGGGCGATCTTCAGCTCAAGGCCGGCAAAGCCGACAATGCGATGGAAGCCTACAAGAAGTATCTTGCCGAGACACCTTCGGACCAGGCCGTGGCAAAAACGGTGGGCCTCCAGGATTACGACAAGAAACTCTATAAGGAAGCGATCGGGTATCTCGAGCTCGTAAAAGACGCACAGCAGCAGAGTCTCGATTACCTGGTAGCCCTTGGCGACTGTTACTACCAGACCGGTGATACGAAAAAAACGATTGACATCCTTGCACGGGCATGGGCAGCCAAACCTGCGCCCGCAACACTTGTCAAGGTACTCAAGACGTTGGCCGAGTGTTACCAGAAAATCAATGACAATGCGAAAGCGCTCGAAGCCTTTGACGCCTATACCAAACTGCCCGGCGTCAAGGATCAGGAGGCCTCGTATCTCTGCGGCTTCATGCGCGAATCAGGAGACCGCGCCGGGGCGATCAAAGCATACGCTGCCAACACCACGGCGTTCCCGAAGGATTACCGCAATTTCCTGCATATGGGACTGCTGCTTGCCGCAGACTCAACCGCTGCCGACCGAGCTGCCCCAGCGCTTAAAGCCACGGTTGCACTGGTTGATACCATTCCTGCTGCCTGGGAAACGCTGGCGCGCGTTTACGGCAGACTGCGGAACGGCGACGGGGAACTGCAGGCGCTGCAGAAGCTCCTGACGCTCCAGCCGCAGAATCTAGAAGCCAACAAACGGGCAAGCGTGCTGCTCCTGAAGAAAAAACAGGTCGCTCAGGCGATCACCAACCTTGAAATGGTGCTCACCATGTCGCCGAACGACGTTGCGACCATGCTTCTCTTAGTCGAGGGGTACCTCGAGACCAAGCGGCCCGTCCAGGCGCTCGACCTTCTGGCGAAAGCCAAGACCATCGACAAAAACAACATCGTCATCCGCGCCAAGCTGTATGAGCTTGACAAACAAAACGGTCAGGACCTGAAAGCAGAGACTGAGATCAAGGAGCTCATCGACCTTACGAAGGACAATAAATACCGGATTCTGTATGCGCAGGACCTGATTGCGAAACAGCGTTATGACGAAGCGGGGAAAATCGTAGCTGAAATAAAAGCGAACGACCCCATGAATATCGAAGGATTGATGCTGCGCGGTGCGATTCAGAAGTCCCAGAAACTGTATGAAGAAGCCATTGAGACCTACAAGGAGATCTCCTATATCAACGATAATTACGTGCCGGCGCTGTATGCGCGTGGCGATGCCTACCTGCTTACGGGAAAGTACGACCGCGCTGAACAATATTTCGCAAAAACGCTCAAGGTCGACCCCCGGTGTGCGCTCGCCGAACTCGGTATGGCGCTCATCGCCAAGGCGCAGAAAAACAACGCGGGTTATCAGGAGCATCTCGGAAAGGCAAAGACGCTGGATCCCAAAAATCCGCTGATCATGGAAGAAGCGGCTCGAGGGGGCAAGTAACCCATTTTCATCTTCCACGCATAACAGAAGGGAGTACCTATGTACACTACGGTCAAAGAAAGCGTGCTTTTAATGACAATAGGCGCGATGACAGCCCTGTCGTTGCCGCTCGTTGTGTGGAGTGCCGCTGCTGACAGTACTGCCGGATCTGAAACAGCCGTGATTGTACCATCCACGAACTTCACCGCCACGCGGGGCCTGACGCAGACCGCTTCCGCCGAACCTATGGGCGACGGCAGATTGACTTTCAGCCTGACCGGTACCTGGTACCGGCAGGACAGCAGCTTTAACGCCAATGTGCCCCAGAAAGACGCGGATATCACCACCGGTATTGCCGCTTTCTCTTTCGGGGTTAATCCCTATATTGATGTTTTCGCATCGATTGCCGGCTACGGACTGCTTACTGAGAAGAACGATTTCGGTCTTGGAAGTGTCACCGGCGGTATCCAGGGGTCGCTGCCCCTGCCGAAAAGGTCACCGGTGTTTCTGGGCGCACAGATGGCAGTCATTGGCGGAACTTCCTCAGATCAAATCAATACTAATATCCCCGACGGCTATAATTATCTGGAGACCCGCACCGGCTATGATTTCATGGGTAAAATCATCGAAACTCTTTTTCTCGGCAGCGAATCGCTCGGCATCAAATTCCATTTCAACCAGGGCGTTGTATTTTCCACTCAGGCAGGCCACAGCAAACTCCTTCTGCTGGGTGGAGGAATACAGGGGCAGGTGCATCCCATGCTCGTGCTCGGCATAGAAGGAAACTCGCGGACCTCCCTTGACAGCCTCAATGTCCGGACCGATCCCTTGTGGCTGACACCGTCGATCATGGTCAGGACTCCATATAATTTCAATGTTCTGGTGGGCGGAGATATTTCACTGTCGAATAACCGCACAATGGGCACGGCCGTACGTGCATTGGAACCGTACCGCCTTTTCGGCGGCGTTACCTTCTCATTCGACCTCCTGGCCGGCAAACGGAAGGCAGCGCTTGAAAAAGCACGGCGCGAGGTTGCGGAAAGGGCTGAAATGCAGCGAAGGATGCGGGAAGCGCGGGCACGCACTGAACGACTTGCCCGTAAAGCGTATGAAGATTCCGTCGCCATGGCCAAAGCCCGTGATATGGAAGCGCGCAGAGCCGATTCTCTTGCTCAGAAAGCCCGGGAGGATTCGATTTCACTGGCGGATTTGAAGAGAAAACTCGAGGAAGAGAAGTCCAAACGCTCCGATGCGGAAAAACAGCTGCTTTCCACCGGGCTCCTGTTGCTCGATGCCGTGTACTTCGAATCCGGCAGGGCCGAGATCTCCATCAACTCTTTCCCGTACCTTAATATTATCGGGAAGATGTTGACCAAATACCCGAAACTTCAGATCGAAGTCTCCGGTCATACGGATAACATCGGAAGATTTGATGCGAACATGAACCTCAGTCAGGCACGCGCCGATGCGGTGCGAAGATATCTTATCCAGGTGGCACCCGAGCTCCTGGGACGTATCAGCGCACGCGGCTACGGCCTGTCGCAGCCCAAGGCACCCAATACCAATGCTGCAGGGCGGAAGATGAACCGCCGGGTGGAATTGCAGGTGCTGAACAAAGAAATGCTGCGAGAGTATAACTAAGCAGAATCAATTTTTAATTCTGCCTGCTTTCCATGGAGACGCTCCCTAAGGGAGCGTCTCTTCTGTTTTTTACGTTTCCAATAATAAAAATGTGGTATTTTTAATAATCTAAAGAATTTTCGGGAACAGAAAATGAATCATATCACCATTGAACCCGAGGAGTGCAAAGGATGCCGCCTCTGCGTGGAATTCTGCCCGAAAAAATGCATTGCCATCGGTTCATCCATTAATAAAATGGGCTACCAGTACGCCGAATTCAAATCCGAAAAATGCTGTACAGCCTGCGGCATATGCTACTACGTGTGCCCTGAGCCCGGCGCCATAACGGTATTCGCAGAAAAAAAAGCAGAAAAAGAAGCGGTGAAAATAGATGAGTAAACAACTGGTAATGGGAAACGAAGCGGTCATCTACGGCGCGCTTCTGGGCGGTGCAACGCATTTCTACGGCTACCCTATCACGCCGGCCAGTGAAATCGTTCATGCGGCGGCGTATTATTTCCCGCTTGCCGGAAGGTCTTTCCTGCAGGCGGAATCCGAAATCAGCGCCATCAATATGATATACGGTGCTGCATCCGCCGGCAGCCGCGCCATGACCGCGTCTTCGGGCCCCGGCATCTCGCTCATGGCCGAAGGTATTTCCTATATGGCGGGCGCCGAACTTCCGGCCGTGATCGTCGACGTGCAGCGTGCGGGTCCCGGCCTCGGGTATATCTGGCCTGAACAGGGCGATTACAACGCAATCGTCAAGGGCGGCGGCCACGGCAGCTACCGCAACGTCGTGTTTGCCCCGAATTCAGTACAGGAAATGTGCGATTTCACCTGCCGTGCATTCGACATTGCCGATGCCTACCGCATGACGGTGGTCATACTCTCCGACGCCTATATCGGGCAGATGATGGAACCGCTCGTCCTGCCTGCCGCCGTGAAAAAGGGACGTCGTAAGGAATGGGCTGTATACGGCGACCGTGAAAGCAGACGTAATCTCATTACCTCCATTTACGTGAGCCCACAGGTCCTCTCCGATCTCAATATCAAACTTCAAGAAAAATATCATAGGCTCGAAGCGGAGCTTGTGGAATACGAAGAGGTTGAAACCGGGGATGCAGAGGTTGTTTTCGTGGCGTTCGGCATCAGTGCGCGCGTCTGTTTTTCGGCGCTTGAGCGTCTGCGGCAGCAGGGGTGCAAGGCTGGTCTTTTGAGACCAAAAACACTCTATCCTTTCCCGCGGAAACGGCTGGCTGCACTTGCTCCCGGTGTGGAAAAATTCATTGTCGTCGAACTCAACAACGGTCAGATGGCCGATGACGTGGAACTTGCCGTTGCCGGCAGAACTCCCGTGCTCAGGTACAACTGGTACGGAGGTATTATCCCATCTGCGGACATGATCGTCGGTAAAGTACTCTCAGACATGACGCCCGCAACAGTATGATAAAATTGCAGAAACCCAGGTCTTTTTATTCCACCTTTGAACGCAAAGAGGTGTTGCAGAAAACAACGACCTACTGTCCGGGCTGCGGACATGGAATCGTGCACAAACTCATTGCCCGGGCGATCGACGAACTCGGCATCCAGGATCGGACTATCATGTGCTCACCGGTCGGCTGCAGTGTGTTTCTGTATTATTACTTCGAT
>CAISVC010000283.1 GCA_903888815.1 uncultured Fibrobacterota bacterium | reverse complement strand
GGAATCGCCGAAACGCCCTCTTAATTCATTTTTCGCGTCATCGACCTTGCCGTTGTAGCGGTTTACAATATTGGAAAAGGCGAAAAAGCGTTCGACCGTCTCCCGGCTTATCGACATGCCGTGGAGATCGTTCCGGTTCCCGAACGCGCGTTCATTGATGACCAGCGCCTCTTCAAACAGCCTCGGTATTTTTGCATAGTGAAGGGCAGGAAGGTAGCGCGTGCTGCCGGCAAGCGCCTTTATATCGCCGCCCAGAAGATAACCGGCAATCATGTATTCGAATGCCATTCTGTTCCGCTTGTTCCGTTCAAGGAGCGGCAGCAGGAAAAACCCTTCGATGTCGTCGTTTTTCAGCATAATGGATCGCGTCCATCCGATTTCCGGGTCATTGGAAAGGGCAGGGTCGGTTTCAATCCGATGCAGATAATCGTCGGCCATGCGGCGATAAACGAAATCTGTACGAAGGGCATAGAGGCAGGTTTTGGCGGCCTCGGGCATGCCTTTGGCCATATGGATAAGGGCCAAAAGCCGCAACCCTTCGGGATAGTGGCTGACCCTTGCCAGCGCTTCATAGCAGACATTTTCGGAATTATTCAGCACACCGATTTCATACAGAGTCCATCCGAGCCAGATGCATCTGCGGAACTGCGCCTTGTTGTCGTTAGCCGGCACCGTATTCAGAAACAGGCTGGAACGGCTCTGGGGAAAACGCAGCATATCATCCAACAATCGGCCCTGGTGAAACAGCGCCCGATCGACAATATGCGAATGGAAATCCGTAAAAGCGGCAACAGGCCGCTTGGCCGCCTCCAGGAGAAGAGCGTTCCATTGCCGGGTATAGAGATGGTAATTGAGGAGCAGATGGTTTCTGGCGAGAGGGTCATAAGACGCGAACAGAAAAAAACCGATAATGACAAGCGCGATAAGCGCCGAGGCAACGCGGCCGGGGATGCCGGTCATCGCCTTTTTAACGTTTGCAAATTTTCGCGGAAGCGGATAGGACAGCGCCAGCGCCGCCAACGCCGCCAGAGGAACGCTGCCGTAAAGAAGCGCCTTAAGTGTCAATGTCCACGGCTCGATCCCCGCTTGCCGCCATACGGGCAAAAGGAGGTGATAGCCGCCGATGATTGTTGCGCAAGAGAACAGGTAAGCGGCAGCGGAACCAAGCTGCAGGAGCGCCAGCAAAAATGACTTTCGCCGTATAAGTTCAAAGAGCGCACAAAGGATCAGAAAGGTGATCAATCCTTTGGAGCAGACGGCGACGATTGCCAACAATGCAATAAACAGGAAATATCGTTGCATCCTTTTATAATTGCCAAAAGCAACATAGATGACAGCGCAGAGAAGGGAAATGAGAACCGAGATACCATCGGATAGCAAATGGTCATAGTGCAGGAATTGGGATAGCATGATAATTGCGGGAAATAATCGCAAGGCATACGGTCTACTCATGGACATTTTCGAAAGATAGCTTCCGGTTAAAAACGACAATAGCCACGCGACCAAGGTAATCATCAAAGCCCCGAGCCAGGAAAGGGCATAATAATGGCTAAGCGCCGCGCCGCAGTAATCGGCGAATTCTCCCGGGTAAAAAGAGGCAAGGGGAGCCGACCACGTTTTGTAAATATCCGGCAGCGCCGCTATCGGCGTTGACGTTTGGTAAAGGTAGCTTTCAGGGTTGTAATAGATGATCGCCGGCTTGATCCAAAACCAGACAAACAGGAAATACGAGATAAAAACGATGGCGTCCGTATATGCCTGCGCATGCCGGGAGTATACGCCGAAGGTTAGGTGCAATTTATTCGCTCGCTGGTGCATCATTGTATGAGGCGGAAGGGATTATTTCGCTCCGCTTCGGGGATACGGAAATGACAAACGATCATAATCGATCGACACTGAACGTCTACCGGTTAAAAAAATACTTCTCCGATACCGCGATTGCACCGAAGTTTTTTCCATGAACGCATAAAGGGGAAGGGGAGACTTTTTTGATGTAAGCGATTACTCAAAGGCATATCGGATTCGTGCTTGCGAAACCGCAATTATCCCTTCGCGGCGCCGTGCAAT
>CAISVC010000282.1 GCA_903888815.1 uncultured Fibrobacterota bacterium | reverse complement strand
TTTTTCATCCTTCGACAAGCTCAGGATGAGCGGAAATTTGTCGAAATTCGCCAAAAAAAGCCGCTCATGGTGAGCGTGTCGAACCATGAGATTAATTTTTAGAGGTTCCCGTAATTATGAATATCGCGCTTGTTTGTTCCGTTGCAGTGCTCTGTTTTGCCGTTTCGGGCCTGCATGCGGCAGTGCTCCAGGTCGGGCCGGGCAAAACCTATGCAAGGATCGAAAACGCCTATGCAAACGCCAATACCGGTGACACCGTTGATGTCTACCCGCAGGCCGGCAATATTCCTTACCAGATGGTTGCAGTCTATATTGCGAAAAAGCGGATAACCTTCCGGGGACAGGCTCAGGCAGGAGCCTATGTGGCGCTGTCCGGCCAGGGGTACGATTATTCCGGGTCCGGCTCGGTTCCCCGCGCAATGTTCCAGTTCAATCCTGGCGCCGACAGCTGCATTGTTGACGGTTTTGAGATCTCCGAGTGCCATAACACGAGCTACAACGGCGCCGCGTTCCGCATCAATCAGGCCAACGGTACAGTCATCCGCAACTGTCACTTCCGCAACAACGACATGGGGATCATGTCCAACGGCGCGGTCAGCCAGGGCACTGCGGCGGATCAGCTCATCGAAAACTGCGTCGTTCATGATAACGGCAATATGCAGAACCCGGGGTACAACCATAACTTTTACCTCGGCGGCACGAGCGCGGTGATCCGCGGCTGCAACATTTACAATGCAACGACCGGCCACAACGTCAAAAGCCGCGCGCATATAACGGTCATCGAGGGATGTTACGTTCACGACAGTCCGAACCGGGAGTTCGATCTGGTCGACGAAGCCGGCAATACCGATGCGGCGGGCAGCCATGCGCTGATCAGCGGCTGCGTGATTGTCAAGAACCCGGCAGCGGCCGGCAACAGGAACGTGATTCACTTCGGCCAGGACGGCGGCAACGACCACAACGGCACCCTGTACATAGTCCACTGCACGATCGTGACGCCGTACGTGTCGCCGGTGGTCGACCTTTCGGCTGCGAATGCCGGCGCCGCGCTGTACAATACCATACTCGTTGACCTGACCGGCGGGGCCTCGGGCCAGACCATCGTGAATGCGCGCAGCGGAGCGAATATTGCAAACGCCGCCGGCCGGGCGCTCTGGATTTCGAGCGGATTCATTCTTCCCGCAGGCGGCGTCTTTACTCAGATCGCCGTCGGCTCGGCACGGCAGATCCCGCCGTTTGCCGATACGGCGAACCGCGATTTTCACCTGTCCGGAAACGTTCCGGAGATCGTAGACGCCGGAATGGATACCGCCCTGCTGCCGCTGCCTGCGCCGTTTGCAGACAGGGCAATACCGGTTTTCAGCAATCCGGCAGGCCATGGTGAGAGGCTTTTCATCGGGCCGCCTGATATCGGCGCTTATGAATACGGTATCGGAGAAATATTCTGGAATGCACACCTGCAAAACAGCGGCTTCATTACCGTGGAATTCAGGAGAGCGGAACGGCGTTGTATCATACGGTGGAAAAACTTACAGCAATTTCAAGGCGGGATTTGCTGTAAAGCCTTTAACGGGCCGGGAAGGCTGCTGGGCCGGATCGACAACGTACCGTCGGCCGCCGCTGAATACGTCTGGGATATGCGCGGTTACCCCTCAGGGTTTTATCTCCTGAAAATCGGGCCGGACGGCCATGAAGCCGTGAAAAAAATAATGTATATGCGATAAAGCGAAGAGTAATCGCGGTGGCAACCATAAGGAGCACACTATGGCATGGAAAATTTTGACATCGTTAACGTTCGTATCAGTACTGTGCTGTTTCTGTTTTGCCCAGGGGCCGGTGAAGGTCGCGGTCAAATTCAACGTACAGGATCAGGACCGCATCGGCTCGAAACTCGTTTACAAGATCAAGGAAAATATCCGGTCGTCAAACGGCATGGTTCTGACCCCCGGCGAGGGTAATTCCGACGTGCAGATCGAAATCATCACCATGATGATCACATCCGGGTCGGGCGAGCCCGACGCCTCGTATACCGTGTATTCCATTCTTTATACTTTTACGGCAAAACCGTCCTCATACAAAGCGGTAATGTATCACTCCATCGGATTATGCGAGCAGGGAAAAATTGAAGATATCGCGGAGGGAATAGTCGAAAAAGCCGACCAGCTTGTTCAGA
>CAISVC010000281.1 GCA_903888815.1 uncultured Fibrobacterota bacterium | reverse complement strand
CTGAATAAATAATAAATCCGCGATTTTTCCTTACGAAAAAAGAATGATGATGATCAAATATCATCGCACTGCAAAGGCAGGGGCTTCTTTTGCTGGCAAACTAAACCAGAGGAGGAAATTTATGAATTTCAGGAAATTTGTTAAAAAATCCGGCCTTTCTCGTTTCATGATCGTTATCGGTGTCATTATCGCCGCCATCCAGCTCCTGCAGGCGGCGCCGACCGATCCCTCAAGAAGAACGGTAACGAGCCTCAATATTGGGTGGAAATTTTATTACGGCGAACCGGGAGGGACTCCGCAGTCAGTTTCGTTTAACGATGTCGCGTGGACGGATGTCTGCATACCGCACTCGTTGCGGATTACCACAAGCCATCTGGACGGCACCACGGACTGCGGCACCCAGGCGACCTTCCACCGCACCACAGGCTGGTACCGCAAGCACCTTACTATTCCAACAACCGAGCAGGGAAAGAAGATCTTCCTCGACTTCCAGGGAGTCATGCAGGTCGCGACCGTTTATGTCAACGGGCAGCAGGTCGGCATCCACGAGGTCAGCGGATTTGACGAGTTCCATTACGATATCACCAGTTATGTCAGCTTCGGCAGCGACAATGTGATCGCGGTGCATGTGGACAACCGCATGAATACGCGGACGCCCCCCGATGATACCGGGAAAAGCTGCAGCGACTGGTGCAATGGCTTGGACTTCATCCTGTTCGGTGGTTTTTACCGTGATGTGAAGCTGGTCTGCACCGACAATCTGCATGTGAGCTTCCCGTGGGAAGCGCTGAACAGCGGCGTTTTTGTGACCACGCCTGCGGTGAGCACCGGTTCCGCGACCATTAACGTGAAGGTCGGCGTGAAAAATGATAATGCTACGGCTAAAAACGTGACCGTTGCCACGACCATTCTGGATGCCAATAATGTTACGGTGGGAACAGCCACCTCTGCTGCCCAGAACATCAATGCCAACGCTTCGGCCCTCTTTAATCTTACGATAAACGTCTCGAGCCCCAGGCTCTGGACGCCCAATACGCCGTATCTGTACAAGGTACATAATTCCATATGGGACGGCGGCGCGGCGGTGGACAGCGTGTGGACGCGCATCGGCATCCGGTCGGTGGAGTTCAACGCGACAAGCGGGTTTATTCTTAACGGGCAGCCATTCAAACTGATCGGCGTGAACCGGCATACGGCGTGGCCGTTCATCGGGGAAGCGGTGCCGAACACCTGCCACTACCGCGAAGCGAAGCAGATCAAGTCGTTCGGGTTCAACTGGATCAGGCTGTCGCACTATCCGCATGATCCCGAATTTCTGGACGCTCTTGACGAACTCGGACTCTTCGCCCTGGAAGAGGGCCCGACGTGGTGCCATACCGGAGCTGATCCCGCCTGGAGAACAAACCTGGAGACCGCCTTCAGGCATATGATCAGGCGCGACCGGAACCATCCCTGCATCATCATCTGGAACGCCTGTATCAACCATCAGGGGTGCGACGCAACGCTCCATCCCGCTGCCCACCAGGAAGATTCCAGTCATTATGTGGGACGCTGCACCTCAACAGGGCTTGGGGTGGATTGCCCCATGTGTTTCAATAGCTACCCGAACGTTGCCGTCGCCACCGGCGGGGCCGTATGCATAGAGCATACGGGACATCTGTTCCCGACATCGCGGAGCCAGGGTGAGAGCCGCATGATAACTCACGCGCAGTGGCACTGGGCCATTACCAATGTGTCGCGGGCCACTGCTTCCAACTCGGGAATTGCGGCTTGGGCCATGTATGACTACAATTCAGACTACAATTCCGGCATCAACGGCGGAAATACCGACCCGGAAAGGAACATCGTTTTCCACGGCCAGCTGGATCTTTACCGGATACCAAAATTTTCCGCGTACTGGTATCAATCGGAACTCACGACACCGCCCATGGTGTTTATCGCGAACTACTGGACGTCCACCTCCCCAACCAATCCGGTGACGGTGTTCAGCAACTGCGATACGGTCGAGCTGATTGTCAACGGGACCAGCAGAGGAAGGCAGGGACCGGTACGGAATGCAGAGACGAATTCGCTTCTCCACCCGCCGTTCCAGTTTGCGAATGTCACCTATGCAGCCGGCACCTTGATAGCAAACGGCTACAGCGGCGGCCTGCTGCGCGCGACCCAGACCGTCCGTACTCCGGGAGCCGCGGCAGGTCTCAGAATAGAAACCGACACCGATACCCTGCTTGCCGACGGGGTTGATCTCGCCCGCATCATCGTCTCGGTGGTCGATGCGAACGGGACCGTGGTCCCCACCGCGACCAGCCAGATCAGCGCCAGCGCTACCGGCGTTGGGTCGATCATCAGCGAAAGCCCGATTGCCGCGGTCGCCGGGAAGATCATTTTCCTTGCGCGGGCGAATCTGACCGGAGGAACCATAAATGTGACCGTCAGCTCGGGATCATTGGCAACAGCTTCGAGAACACTGTACGTCATACCGCTGCCCTCCGGTACGATCCGGGAGGGATTGCCGCTGAAATCAGCGGCAGCCGCGATTTCGCTCCAACAGCCGCTGGTCTTCAGATTCGCGGGAAATCATTATACGGTTCCGGCATGGGCATACGGAAAATTCAACACGATCGAAATTTACGACGTACAGGGGAAACTGCTGGTACGGACGTCGCCGAAAGGCCGGCACCCGATAAGACTCTCCGCGTGGAAGAGAAGCGAAGGCGGCGTGTTCGTCATACGGATGCTGAACAGGATGTAAGCG
>CAISVC010000280.1 GCA_903888815.1 uncultured Fibrobacterota bacterium | reverse complement strand
ACGCCAGCATCATCGACGGCCTACGTCTCTGTAAAGCCCAGCGATACCGGTTTAAGGCGTCTGACATGGCAGATCTCGAGGCCCGGCTGCAGGAAGCCAAGGCCGCCCGGTTCCGCATAATCGCGACTGACGGCGTCTTTTCCATGGACGGCACCATCGCGAAGCTTAAAAGCATCTGCGACCTGGCCGAGAAATACGACGCGCTCGTCATGGTCGACGACTCCCATGCGGTCGGATTCATGGGTAAAAACGGCAAGGGCACGCCCGAATATCACAACGTGATCGCACGGATCGATATCATCACTGGAACGCTCGGCAAAGCGCTGGGCGGCGCAAGCGGAGGCTATACGAGCGGCAGAAAAGAGATCATCGATTTCCTGCGTCAGCGCTCGCGCCCCTACCTGTTTTCCAATACGCTCGCGCCGTCAATCGCGGCCGCATCGCTCAAGGTGATCGACCTCATTTCCACCACCTCGGCGCTGCGCGACCGGCTTTTTGAGAATACCGCCTTTTTCCGCAAACGGATGATTGAAGAGGGTTTCACGATCATCCCCGGCGAACATCCGATCGTGCCGGTCATGCTCGGTGACGCTACACTTTCGCAGAATGTCTCGGCAAAGATGCTTGAAAAAGGCGTCTATGTTATCGGATTTTTCTACCCCGTGGTTCCGCAGGGCAAGGCGCGCATACGGACCCAGGTCTCGGCAGTGCATACGAAAGACGATCTTGATTTCGCCATCAAGGCATTTGTGGAAACGAAAAAAGAGCTGGGGTTCTGATAGATGAATGACGGATGGCAGTAACGCAATGGTTTGATCGATTATCGTGCAACGATAAAGCCTTTTGTCAGAATGCGATCTCCCTGCAGCATTTTAATGATATAATAGCCGTTCGCGATCTTTTTTCCTGTTTCATCCCATACAATCTCTGTAGAGCCTCTCCGCGGGAATTGTTTTACCAATCCGCCATGAATATCATATATTGCGGCTTCAGTACAGACAGCGTTGAAAGAAATCTTCACCCCTTGAGCACATGGAGTTACAGCTATCTTAATAGTATTACTATTGTCGTGAAAAGTATTTATACCTATTCCGCAGTTAAGTTCAACATTAACCATGGTCGCCCTGTCGTTTTGTACCTGAATGTTCGATACGGTTTTTGTGCGGCACCCGGGACACGAGTAATCAACAGCATAGGTTCCTGTATAGATCGGCCGGTAGTAATCACCAAAGGGCAGCTTTGAAACCGTAAACGAACTGTCCCCATCATGACTTTGCACAAATACCTTTGCTTTTAACGGCGCCTTCGTAATCGAATCAACAACCGTGCCATTTATGCCGAACAGACACTGCTCGATAAGCTGCAGCAGCGATTTATAACTCCAGTTCCAGTAATTGGGCAGCTGCGAAGGAGTCATGAGTTTCAGCGTTGACGCTTCGATAGTGACTTCTCTGCCGAATTTTGACCACGTGATGTAATCCATACGTGAACCGAAAATCTGGTACCACGCATAGCCGTTGGTTATACCGTTGTTCAGTGCGGTCATGTATGCGGCGTTTATCGCGTGTACCGTATCGGCATATTTTCTATATACATACCTCATCCACGCATCGTCCTGATGCAGGGCTGCCCTGGTGTCATAGGGATAATTCAACAGCTCTGACCCTCCGTGAAAATTTGCGCTCATGACAAACTGGCACGTATCAAGAAGGTTCATGACCGCCTGACATTCCGGCTCATAGGTTGTCCGTCCGTCCGGATGCCGCCCTGCGCTGAAATTGGGGTAATGCCGGTTTAAATCGACATTATTACTGGTATATCGTACCGCGCCGTTGACGGTATTATCCCCCCCCCTGTAGGTGCCGTCGGGATTTTCCAACGGGCAAATCCATAGTTCGACATTATCAACCAGCCTTTTTACATACGCATTGGCAGCGTAACTTGAAAGAAGATAGTCGATGAGCCGCAGCATCGTGACATACATGGTCGTTTCATCGCCGTGCATGCTTGACGTGTACATAAACCGTGGTTTTTTTGCGGCCTGATTGACATTGGCGGTTATTTTTGCATACAGGAGTTTCCTTCCCTGGCTCGAGGTCCCGATCTGGATGATTCTGCACTTGTCGGGATACTTCAGCGCAAAGCTGTCCATCATGGCGACATAGGCGGGATAGGTCGGATAGGCGTCCCAGGCCGTTGCAAGCTTGGCCGCCGTTTTGGCCATTTTCGGATTCTGCAGCATATCCCCCGGGTGCGGCAGGACTTCGTATTCAAAACCGTACTTTAAAAACGATGCAAACTCTGTTTTGTTCGCATACGCATAAACAAAATCGTCCTTGACATTATCAATAGAAATGCACCGGGTGAGTCTTTCTATCCGGGATCGGCTGCCTATGACATTATCGGCGTTCAGGGGGAATTTGAAGTACACCTCTCCCTTTTTAGCAAGGCATTCCATGGCTGCCAAATATGCTGCGTCCTCATTAGCAGAATAGCCTTGAGAGAAAATACCCGACAGAAATAGCGACACCAGAGCCAAAGCTACGACTGTGCGTCTCATCAGTACCTCTTTTTTCCATCAGAGACGACCGGCAGACTTCCCCTCCCGCTTTCGATCGTGCACCTGAGGCTGCTTGCTTAAACGATGATTAAAATTCAAAAGCGGCACCTCTCCTTTTATTGAAGGCAGCTGCCGCTCCCCCTCATTTGAACTATCCGCACGGAGCGTTATGATCACCTGTTGAGCATAAAGCTTTTTAAAACCATTTCGCCTTTATTCGCCATTTTTGCAACATACCAGCCGTTGCTTATGGCATTGCCGCTCCTGTCGGTTCCGTCCCACTTCGCTCCGGAAGAAGAAACCGGTATCAGGCGGATGAGCTTGCCGCTGATATT
>CAISVC010000279.1 GCA_903888815.1 uncultured Fibrobacterota bacterium | reverse complement strand
GCAGGAACACTCAGGGGGTGCGCCTGATTTCTCTCGAAGAGGGTGACAGCGTCATCGATGTGGCAATGTGCGAAAAAGAAGAGGCGACGCAAAATAACGGAACTGATGGGACAGGTGAAAGTGCTGCGCCGGAGCGTAAAGATTCAATACCAGATACAGGGAAACCAGCTGATAGGGGAGAGAAGTAGGAAAAAAGGAAGCCGACGATAATGATGAGATGATTTATAACCGCAACCGTTTTAAGCTCATCAATGCCTCATCATTGTTACCACCAGCGCGGTGATTGTTGTTAATTTAAATATCGTGTCAATCGTATCGAGAAAAGCCTTATAAGCGCTTGTATAGCGAACGCGCTGCGGCACCACAACGGCGTCTCCCGGTTCAAGCTTGATTGATGAGATTCTTTGTATATTGCTGGTAATTATTCTGCCGTTTGCTTTGACAACGTAGATATGTTTTTTATCAGAGGATTCCTTTAAACCGCCGGCATATTCTATATACTCCCACGGAGATAAGTTTTCGTCATTATAAATAAATGTCGCGGGGTTGTATACTTCCCCCACCACCGAAATGGTGTTTATCTTTCTCGGTACCACGAGCGAATCGCCGTTTTGAAGCTCAACGCCTTCGCATGATTTAGGCTTTGTAAGGTCAATAATTATTCTGCCGAGAGAAGCAATTTTGCTGAGTTTCTCCTTTAAGGCCATCTGCTGGGCAAGCAAGGTTTTTGCTTCCTCGCTCTTTTCGGTTGCCGCAAGCTCGGAGGAAAGGTTGAGAATGTTAAGTTCAAGCTGCTGAATATATTCGTTCTTGCGTTGTTCTTCAAACAGTCGTGCAGAATTGCGGGTGAAAACCGCTGCAGCAAGATGAGCCTCTTTTTTAAAGCCGCCAGAACGTTTAATCAAATCACCCAGCGTTTCTCCTTCAAAAATAATATACGTGCCCGGATATACAAACTGTCCTTTAAGCGTTACTTTACGCTCATCTTCCCAGCCCATTTTCCGGCGAATGAAAACGCGATCGGATCGTTGGAGCAAATAATTGTGCATCGAATCGTCTTTCATGGCACACGCAACGCAGAAATCGAGTTTCTGTGTAAATACCAGCTGACCGTTCGGTTGTTTCCGATAAAGTTCGCCGCGTATCGGACTCGCATCCTCGTGTAAACCACCTGCCTGAAGGATAAGATCCCGCACCTTCATGTTTTCAAGAAGTTTGAAGGTTCCCGGGCTGGTGACTGCGCCTTCAATCGAGACCGAGCGGTCCGGTTCGAAAAAATCCTTGTTGTAAATGACCACCTCATCCTTCGGCTGTAACTGCAGATTATTGCTGGAGGATGGGGTGTCAAGCGCATCACGAAGATTAAAGGGCAGTATCTGATTGAAAAAAGACTGTTGATTTTGACGCAAAACTATGCCATAATTAAAATAGGTTTCGGAAAGAAGGGCTTGATAATTGGGAATAAGATCGGTAATGCGCATCCCTTCCTTTAATTCGTATTTTCCCGGTCTCAGCACATTGCCGCTCAGGTATACGGCATTTTTATCCTTGATAAGTATCGGAAAGATTTTCACGATATCGCCGTCAAGGATCTCAAAACGAGGAAGCTCATCAGGTGACCCTTCGATGTCGAGCACGCCGCGAAACTGGCTGTTAATGTAACGCTCAACCTGAATACGGTTGGTCCAGGCCGTCGGTGCCATACCGCCTGCCAGCTTTATCAGGTCTCCCAACAATGTTTTCCCTTTTAACTCATACAACGCGCCTCTTCTGATATTACCAACAATTGCAGCCATACCCTGAACAATGGGGACATGGATGACGTCCCCGGATTGAAGGCGCAGGCCGGAACGGTCTACTCCGGAAAGCAGAAAATCATAAAAATCGATCGAGGCGACCAGGCGGCCGTTCCTTTTAAGCCGGATATTGCGGAGCGAACCGCGCTTGGTGGGACCGCCTGCAGAAAAAAGAGCATTGGTGACATTGGTCAACGAGCTTACGGTATAAAAACCAGGGGTTGTTACTTCACCGACTATGTAGATTCCGATTGAACGCAATTGACCCATTGAGACCGAAGCGTGGACGCCCTCAATAGTGACGACACGGTCAAGAATATTTTTCTGCACCATTTCAAAGGGAAGACCGGCAACCGAGACCGGTCCGATGCGCGGAATATTAATCATACCGTCACGAGAAACCCGCAGACGGTACTCCTCGTTGATTCTGCCCCACAGCATGACAACAATCTCATCTCCGGCATTAATAGGATAATCAGCTGGCACCGAAGCAAAATCTGAAGGAGCAAAAGTTGAAGGTTTTATATTTGAGAATACATCATACCCGAACACCGAAAGCTGAGCGAGAAGGGAGTCGGGGTGCATAGTGATATTGCGAAGAATGTTCTCATACATAGAACCCGCAACAGGGACTATGGGGGATTTGGAAGTGGTATCTGATACTTTTGACTTGGTCTCGTCTCCTTGATTTTGCTGCTGGGTCTCGGTTTGCCCTGCCTTTTGTTTTTGGTACTCGCTTAAAAGCCGTTGCATCTTTTCGCTTGACAGTAATGACGGATCCGATTGAAGCTGCCGCAGCAGGTCAGGAGGAATGGCCTGTTGTGCAGGCACTAAAGCCGCACTTAACAGCAGAACAACTCCGAAAAACAACAACATGAAAAGTTTTTTCATCGGTTAAAAACCTCTTTAAATCCGGCTAGAGTCTAAAAATATAAAATGTCATTAGTAAAAAACAAAGATCGG
>CAISVC010000278.1 GCA_903888815.1 uncultured Fibrobacterota bacterium | reverse complement strand
TTGAGGAACACGACGATGGCGGAGAATCGGCGCGCGATAATGAGGTTGCCGCTGATAAAAGGAAGTGAACCGTTTCCCCCTGCAAGCAGGCTCTGCCGCGAAAAGTCGTAGAGCACCGGGACGTCAAGCGAAGCCGCAAAAAACTCCGGATCTCCCAATGCGATATTCCACACTTTGAACGGTTCCTGTTCGCCGGTCGGGCCTTTGTACAAAGCAAGCTGGTTAAGCACGGCCAGATGCGGTTTCCGCAGTCCTCTCGGCACTGCCGCAAGCGTTGCTTTCGCGCATTCGGCAAGGAGCAGGGTAATTTTGCAATCAAGCCAGGCAAGATCAGCCGCCGCTACCGGCTGCCGCCGGGAGCTTTCGATGAGATTTCCAATTTTTTGCGGGTAGGGGACAATAGTATGCGAAACGATCTCCCAGGTGTCGTTCAGGCTCAGGAAATAGAGTCCCTGAATACCGCTCGTCTCGCCGCCGGCAGAAATTACCAGTATTCTCCGCTGTTTGTTCTTCCTGTAACTGCGTTGCAATCGTAAAAGCATGACGGGTTAAAATTACTATAACTGCACGAAGAAAGCACCGCAAAAACAGGAACTTCACTCTGCAAATGCTTTCAGCCGGTTGCGGAGGTAGGAGTGCTTGAGCCGGTCGATGGCTTTTTCCTTGATCTGCCTGACTCTTTCCCTTGAAAGATTAAGCTGGGAGCCGATTTCATCGAGCGTATGGTTTGTTTCCACTCCGAGGCCGAAATAAAGCTTCAATACATCTCGCTCGCGCTCTTCAAGCGCATCGAGGATTCGCCGGACGCCTTCCTGACGGGAGATTTCTATCAGCTGGTTATCGGGCGTCTCCTGATTTTCGTCGTGGAGGAGGTCGATCAGTTCAGAGCCCTCCTCATCCTTAACCGGCGAATCGAGCGATACGGAGCGGTTGCTGATGGATTGGGCTGTCTGGACATCTTCTTTGCCTATGCCGATTTCCCGCGCGATTTCCTCAGTGGAAGGCAGCCTGCGGTATTTTTGCTCAAGCCGGTTCTGAGTGGTGTGCACCCGGTGGATCACTCCGATACGGTGCAGCGGGATGCGCGTAATACGCGAACGGTCGGCCAGCGCCCGCAGGATGCTCTGCCTGATCCACCATACGGCATAGGAGATGAATTTAAAATTTTTCTTTTCGTCGAACCGTTTAGCCGCCTTGATGAGCCCGATATTTCCTTCGCTGATGAGTTCGCTCAGGGGAAGTCCCTGATTCTGGTATTTCCGGGCCACGCTCACTGCAAACCGCAGGTTTGCCTTAACAAGAGCGTCCAAAGCTTTCCGGTCGCCCTTTTTAATACGGGCCGCCAGTACGGCTTCTTCCTCGCTTGCTAAAGCCTTATTGTGCGCAATATCCTTAAGATACAGTTCCAGTGCGATATCGTCGGGCACAATGACGTTTTTATCTATGATCATAAGCTTTCAGCCTCAATTATATTTCGATTAAGTAACTGCAATTATTGTGCCGTGATAGCATAGCAGCTGCTGAAAAAACAATATGATACAGCAACATCAAATGAAAATTAACAAAATCAGTCAACAATGCGTCTGATCAGATTTTCAGGATTGAGGGTATATTTCTGAGGTTTTTTGCCGTTTTTCCCAGAGCAATACCTCTGCAAGCAGGAATAGTGCGAGGATCAGCCACGGCAGGTATGATAAAAAAGTTCCTCGTCCCTTTAAAACTCCAGCAAGCTGTTTTTTATTTAAAATCAAAATGTTATTATTCAATACCTCAGGTACTGCTGGAGGCTTGTATGTAAGTCTGCTTTCGGAAGAATCCGGGTTTACGGCTATCCAGTACGTCTGTTCTCCATCAGGCATAACTTTATAGAGACCAGGCTGCTTGATAAGAACGTCGGGCTGAGATTGCCATCGCTCCAAGAATTTCCCATCTTCGGTCAGCACCGAGGCGCCTTTGCCGGAACCATACAGTGGATTCCGGCGCTCAAAACCGGCTCTCCAGAGATCAAGTCCGCCCGTATTTCTGTTTGCCGCATAATGTGCTATCCGGTCGATGCAAGGTACATAAAAACCGGTTTCACACAGGTTATTTGCGTCTGTAACGCCAAGCGGCGTTGCGATAAGAATCCACAAACGGTTTTCATCCTCCTGCACCAGGGTTATGAGCGGCGTGCCGTTATCAAGACGGAGCAGTACTGTTCCTTGCAGATTTTCAGTATAACGGTAGATTGCGGCTTCAACGGTGCGCAAAGCAGGAAATCCCCGCCAGATTTCAGACAGGGTGTCGGGAAGCACAATGCTTGCCGGCACTGCGGGTTTTACAAGTCTGAGCGGTTTCGGCGAACGGTTAATCTTCGAAAGTAAAGCAGCATCACCTTCATCATCGGCATTGCAAGCGAAGATCACGGCTTTTTTAGCGGGTGATCGTTTTGCAAAAAAAGTTTGGAGCGGTTGTGACAGCCGGCTCAGCCCGTTTATTACGACAATATCGGCCGAATCAAGTTCATCGAAGTTTACCGCGGTGCTGTTTTTTACTGTTACGGGGTTCCACCGGTTTTCCCCTGCAGCGGAAAATGCTGCAGCAACAGGAAAATTCCGGTCCGGGTCGCCGACAACGATGACGCGTTGTGCGCTGCGATTCCGCGAAGTGAAAAAAGCGGTGTTGTCAAAAGTCAGAGGATCCTTTGCTGTCAGCGTCACACTGCCTCCTGCAGTGCCCGGTGCTTCCGTAACTTCTATAGCGACATGAGAGGTATCATTTACAGGTGCTGAAACCCGCTTTTTCCCGGCACGGATGGCCGACATGGCAACAGTGATCTCCCCAGAGTCAAGTTTTTTCCCCTGTGCAGCCAAAACGGCCGAGACGTTGGAGGCGTTTCCTGCTTCGTGATACAGTGCATTGCACAGGGAATAATTCCATGGAGCGTCCGGCGTCAGCACAACGCACAGGACGGTTCCGGATACCCGCTGCAGCAGGGTATCGAGACAGCCGGAACTGGACTTCTGATAGTCGCTCAGTAGCACGAGAAGGGGGAGTGAACAGCCGCCGCGGCTTTCATTCCAGGCGCGCAGCATCCTTTCGAGGCCGGCCGGGCCGTGGCGCAGGCGAATAAGGGGCGGTTTCGCCGGATCGCAGGGAGCAAACCCGCTCTGTGCATCGTCATACCAGTAGCACCGTGCCGTGGGCAGCAGTCTGCTCCGCAGCGAGTCGGTAATTGCCCGGGCCTGTGACAGAAGAGAAACATTATTTTCCGTATACTCCATGCTTGGCGTCTGGTCGATCCAGGTGAACATGGTCAAGTGCGGGTCGCGGAGCAGGCTCAGACGGTCATGTTTGTTGAAAGGCCGGGAAAAAAGCACAACAAGCATCGTCACCGCAGAAAGCCTGGCTAAAAGCAGCAGCAGCCTGCGCAGCCGGCGCATCCTGCTTGCCTTGACTGCGGAATCGCGGAAAAAGCGCAGGGTGGAAAAATCGAGTGTTTGCGTGCGCGGCCGCCTCAGCAGATGGATTAAAAGCACCGCGGCCAGAAAAAGCAGCGCCCATAAAAATTCCGGGCGGTAAAAATTTAAACCGTTCACAGCAGTCGCCTCCGTTTTTCCAGTATCCTGAAAAGCGCTTTCTGAAACGGCTCGGCAGTGGAGATGATTTCCAGATCAATTGAAAGCTCCCTGCATGCACGGGCGATAGTGTCCCGGTGAGCAGCCAGACCTTCGCGGAAAAAACGGGCGGCCGAAGTTCCATCAATAGAGAGTTCGCCGCCGGTCTCATAATCGCGCAGCTTATAGTGAGCACTGCCGGAAAAGGCAAGCTCAAGAGGATCGAGGATCCAGAGAACAATAACGTCCTGCCGCTTGAAGCGCAGATGCCGGAGACCCCGGACAATCTGCTGCGGATCGTCGAAAAGATCCGAAAAAAGAATGCAGAGCCCCCGCTTCGCAATGTGCGTCGCGACCGCGTCTATGGCGCTGCCGCAACGTGTTTTAGCGCCTCCCTCGATGCGGTCGAGCGCGGAGAGAATGGTTTTGAGCTGCATGTTGGTCGAACGCGGCGGCAGGAACACGGAAAGCGTTTCGTCGAACGCCGCCAGGCCTGCGGCATCGCGCTGCCGGATAAGGATCCAGGCAAGCGAGGCGACCAGCGTTTTTGCATAGTCGAGCTTTGACATGCCCTGCCGTTTCGAAGAGAACCGCATGGAGGCGCTCTTGTCGAGAAGCAGGTGGGCGCGCAGATTTGTCTCGTCTTCAAAGAGCCTGACCACCGCCTTGTCGGTGCGGGCGAATTTGCGCCAGTCAATCGCCCGTACCGACTCTCCGGTGCGGTACGGCCGGTATTCCAGAAATTCCGCTGAAAACCCGTGAAACGGGCTTTTATGGAGTCCGGTAAAAAAGCCCTCAACGATAAGGCGCGCCCGGAGCGCGAGATTGCGGACCGATGCGAGCTGTTCGGGCCGTATGAGCGTGGTGGTTTTCATGCGG
>CAISVC010000277.1 GCA_903888815.1 uncultured Fibrobacterota bacterium | reverse complement strand
TCTATGATTTCGGGAAACGGTCGGTGAAGATAAAAAACGGCGCAGTGGGCGAAGCCATGAGCGAGGATAACCTGGAAAAATAAAGACCGGCCTTTCATTTCAGATCGTGCAGATATTTCATAACATTCTTCTCCTGGAAAAATGCGTCGAAGTCGCGGAAGATGGAATCGCCGAGCTTGACCGGCACCTGCTTATTGTTAAAAAGAAGCTAGAAACCGGAAGCGCGACCGAATATGATGTGCTTAAAACCGAAGTGCAGCGTGCAATTGCGCAGAGCCAGCTGATAGATATCGAGAACGACAGGGCAAAGAAGCAAGCCTTACTCCGCCAGCTGCTCGGCCTGGTGCCGGACGCCCCGCTTCATCTGAAAGGGAGTTTCGATGCGCCTCAGACTCATTTGAATCGGGATTCTCTCATTGAATGCGCGTTAAAAAGACGTATAGAACATACGCTTGCAATCCACAAGATTGAATCGGCGAAACTTCAACGCGAATCCGCGCATCGGGAAAATCTTCCTGTTCTCGGCGGCTATATTTCAGCAGGCTTCAAAAATGGTTTGCCGGATACAGCTCCTCCACCTAATACCAATATTTCAACGCCGCGAATCGACTGGGCTATCGGTGCTCGGGCTTCCATTCCGATTTATGACGGGATGAGAACAAGGCACCATGAAACGGAGGCGGAGCGTAACGAGCTGGCGGCTGCCGCAGGATTAAGGGATATTGAGGAACGGATAAAAATCGAAGTCCTTCAGGCGAAAACCGACGTAGAATCCGCATTTGAAAAGCTCGCCGTTTCAGCGACGCAGGTCCGGTTTGCCGGGGAATCGCTCACGCTGGCTCGTCTCAAATACGAGGCGGGCGTCATTACCAATCATGACGTGCTCGATGCCGAAAACGATGTCGAGCAGGCAAAACTCGTGCATCTGCAGAACCAGTACCGGTATGTCATGGGCCGGTACGCGCTTGATCAGGTGACGGGGAAAAAGATATATGCGGAGAAATAGGCGATGTCCCGAGAATTGACTATCAATCCCGTCCTATGGAAAAATATCATCCGCTATGCCGCCTTCCTGAAATAATGATGGTGTAAACCGGAAAGAACCGGCATCCTCAAGGGCAGATCGGTTTGCCGGCATCCCTTATTTCAGAAGCAGTACACAACGGATGAGATTTTTCCATAGGACGGTGTTCGGGAGATGACCATTATAAGACAAGTCGCTTTTTACAATATTATCGTAAGAAAATCCGTATTGGATCCCAAATTTATATTTACAACGACCGGGATTTACTATTATCCCGCCTTCTAAACAAGGTAAGACAAAAAAGATGCGGTCATCAAACAGCGTGGAAGGAGAGAAATCATGCGAAGCATATCAATGTTCCTGATCGGCCTTTTCAGCTTCTGCGCATTTTCCCAGACCGTTCGTACCTTCGATACACCGCTTTCGAGAGAAGCCATGGCTTTTCCTTCTTTTACCGATGCCGGCCTTTACAATAGCTACAATTTCTGCAATTCGCCTGTCGGCATTTTCGAACACGATCCACTCCGCTTAAGAGTCCATTGCAATCTCGACCTTCTCCGTTGGCATGCAACACAACGGCAGGATTCGCTCCGGCAGCAGTACTCCGCATGGAACGTCCCGGATATCCTTTTCGAGAGGCCGAAAATGCTTGCCGTTCGCTTGTTCTATACGCCGACATGGATTGTCGATGAAACAAACATCGGTCAAAAGCTTTCCCTGCCACTGAACAGATTCGGGCTTATGCTGGCCGGACAAGTGCCTTCAGGCATTTTCCAATTTGCATTAAACGGCAAAGGGTACACCGGAAAAGAAGAACGTGCGGGCAGTTCGAATAACCGGATGATAATGGGGCTTGACGATCTAACGCTTACGCTGGGCAGCCGAATTCATCAATTGCTGGCGGTTGGCATGAGAGGCGGAGTAATCGCAAAATTCGATACGCTGCACGATGCCAGCCCCTCGCCGACCCGTGATCGTTACTTTTCCGGGCAAATTCCGTTACTCGAATGGTATCTTGATTTCGGAAAAGACAGCTTTCCGGTCCGAAGCGATTTTTTAATAACCACGACGACCAGTCGGTTGGTGTATGTCTCCGGTAATAATATCGACCAGGACCCGATCAAAGGTGATTCTCTGGCATGGAAGTGGCAGGTACTTGGTAACCTGCAGCATGCAGGCATCACCTGTCATCCGGCCCTTTTCCTCAGTTATTGGAGAAATTCCTACCGGGAATACCAGCCGACTTCCAGCAACGACAACCTCAATGTTGGTCCGGAGCTGTCCGGTAGGGATAGGCAATTTTCCGATTTCCGGTTCGGTATCGGCACCTTGATAGCTATCAGACGCTTCGCATCTGCTTGGATCGAATACACTCAGCCTTCTATGCGCTGGAAATATGGCAATTCCTATTCCTGGGTAAACCTGTCGGATAAAAAAGGCTATTATCGAACCAGTATTGGCCTGCAGACTAATCTCCACACAATACCGGCACTTCGTTTTCCACCTTCGATTGAAACCATTTTCCGTATCGGTTATTTCAATCAAACCGAAAACAGCGGTATCAATCCGTTCGAGGGAGAAGCGTTCGGTCTCATGACTCCGGTAGAGACTTATTCTCAGGCATATCGTTATAACCCCGATTTCGGTTGGGGTCCATTACAGCGGG
>CAISVC010000276.1 GCA_903888815.1 uncultured Fibrobacterota bacterium | reverse complement strand
TTTTTCATCTCGCGCCGAAATTTCTTGAACTCCGGCCCGTTCCAGACCGAATAGAACGGTTGACTGTTAATATTGCCGCACGTATAGTCCTGATAATCGCGGCAGGGCGTTACGCGGCCGTCAGGCGAAACTTCCGCGATAAAGTAGATGCTTTCGCAGTTCGGATACCCGCAATGCCATGTATGGTCTGAATAATAGCGCCTGATCTCGCTTTCGGTTGATAGGTCGGGCAGGAACTGCGGCACGCAGGCCCTCCGGTCTTTCGACATACGCTTGATGTCGCGTATCTGCTCCGCGGTCACGGCAGGGTCGACATCGCTGAAACAGGACTTGAGGTACCCCCGGTGTTTCTTTGGCGTATAACCGAACCGCTTTTCGAACTCTTTTTCGTGCAGTGCGGCGCGTTCTTCCGGAATAAACCAGCCGAAATAGTACGGATGGAGCTGGGCGGTGTCGAGAATAAGCCGGTGGATTTCCGCCAAGTGCGAAAAATTGTGATTTGAAACCACTGAGATGGGAATGATCAGCGGGAAATGGAGCCTCCTGCGTTTTTTAATAGCAGCGGTTTTTTCGATAACCGCGATAGTCTTTTCGAAATTGTCCAAACGGCCGCCGTGCGCCGGCGAACGCATGAGGTTCTGGGAAGCGCTATCCCATCCGTCAAGACTCAGGAAAAGCACCGAAAGCGCGCCTGTGTCGATCAGGTCTTCAAGCATCCTGTCAAGATCCTGCGCGTTCGTGACGATCGAACCTTTGAGATTATGCCTGGCAAGCTCCTGAAACAGCGGCACCAGCGGCTTCCACATGGTGGGCTCGCCGCCCCAGATGTAATAAAAAGGACGGTCATGTCGCGTCTCGAATACCACATTCTTGACGCTACCGAAATCGAGCTGGTCGAGCCTTCCGCCGGATTCAAGCTTGCGCCGCAGATGGCCGTTCTCTCCCCACTGTCCGCACGATGCGCAGCGGAGATTGCACACCTCGTTGACCCGCAGCGAAATCTGCCCTACCGGCAGGTCTTTTCCAGGATTGCGTCGGAACAGGTATTTGCGTACCTGCTGCGTAACCATGTGCCACGATTCGCTGTTTTTCAACAGCTGCGGCAGCACATGACGCCGGATAAACGGCCACGGCAGTAGCGCTTTCCCTTTGAATTTGGCCATAGTAATAACAACTCCACCTAAAAATTCTGGGCGTTTCCCGCCTGCTATTAGCAGGCGGGTCGGTTTTCCTCCACGCTACCCGTTGGTCGGTCTGCGCTGCTACGCGCCGCTCCCGCGGCTTCACCCGCGCAGACTGCCTGCTTCAATTAACTTTCAGCAGGCACCTTCCGTCGCCCCTAACGCAAAGCAAAAAACCTCTATGAAAATTTCAAAGATATCTTCTTAAAACAAGATAAAGTCGCGGGAGTGTCGGTCAAATTAAGGTAACCTTACCACTAATGGCAAGATCCGACACTCGGCTCTGCCATCAAAAAAAATATTTTATATTAGCGTTTAAAAATACTACTCGCCTTTCTTTAATTATTATTGTTCATCACTTCCAATTCACTGCGCCACCGTTCCCATTCCCTTAAACGGTCATCGAGCTCCGCCTGCTCCAGATCGATGGTCTGCGCTGTTTCATGAAGAAGCACATGGTTCAAAGCATTAGCCGGATCGTGGAGCACGAGCTTCAAGCGGCTGAGTTCCGCTTCGCAGGATTCGATTTCGCGCTCGAGTTTTTCAACGACGCGCTGTAATTTTTTCCGCTGTTCCCGTTCACGGATACGTGCCTCTTTTTCAACAGTCTCATCTTTCGATTGTCCGCCCTTTGCTGTATTTTCTTCTTCTGAATTTCCCCAGAGACCCTGTTCCACATAGGCGCGGTAATCCGAAAGGTTGCCGGGAAAGTCCCTTATAAGCCCGGGCCGCATCTCGATAATGCGGGTGGCGATTCTTGACACAAAATAGTCGTCGTGCGAAACCAGTACGATCGTCCCTTTGAACTCCTCGAGCGCACGGACGAGCGTTTCTACGGAATTGATGTCGAGATGATTGGTCGGCTCGTCCAGAAGCAGCGTATTCCCCGGGCTTGCCAGGATTGTTGCCAGAACCAGCCGCGACTTCTCGCCGCCCGAGAGCACCTTGACACGCTTTTCCACATCGTCGCCCGAAAACAGGAACGCTCCCAGCACGTTCCGTATGAACGTCTTTTCGGTCTTAACCGATGTTGCGGAGACAGTCTCGTAGAGTGTACGCTCGCCGTCAAGCTGCTCAAGCTGGTGCTGGCTGAAATAGCGGACAACTGCGTTGTACCCAAGATCAAAAGTTCCGGCCGTTGGATTGAGCAGTCCGGCCATTATCTTTAATAGTGTTGTTTTTCCTGAGCCGTTGGGCCCGACAATGGCAACACGGTCATTGCGCCGGATCTCAAGCGACAATCCGCTGAACACCGGCACTGTATCATAGCGCATGGTCACGTCACGCAGCTTGAGCGGCACACCGCCCGAAGGTAATGCCTCCGGGAATGAAAACTTAATAGTCTCCGGCTCGTCTTCGATTTCCGGCATCTGCTCTTTCAGTTTTTCGATCTGCTTCAGCCGTGACGCCGCCTGAACGGCCTTGGTGTTTTTGGCCTTGAACCGCTCGACAAAGCGCTCTTTCTGTGCAATCTGCTCCTGCAGGTGCCGTGCCCGGCTCTGAATGGCCTTTAAGGTCTGCCCGCGTATCTGCAGATAGGCATCGTAATTGCCTTTGCAGATGGTTATGCTCCGGTTGCGGATCTCGGCTGTATAGCCGGTCATGCGGTTCAGGAAATCCCGGTCATGGCTCACAATCATCATGCCGCCGTCGTATCGGGCCAGGAATTTTTCGAGCCAGACGAGCGAATCCATGTCCAGATGGTTAGTCGGCTCGTCAAGAAGCAGGTAACCTGGCGAGAGCAGCAAAAGCTTGCCGAGCACGACCCGCATTCTGTAGCCGCCGGATAGCGCACTTAACGGCCGGTCCCATTTGTCCTTCGGAACACCGAGTCCGGCCAGAATCGCCTCGGCACGGGATTCCAGCGAGTAAATGTCGTGAAATTCGACCGCATGATGAAGAGCCTCGATTTTTTTCAATGCTTCTTTACTTTGGGTATGGTTACCCCCGGCATGATCGCCAAGCTGCTCCAGCTTTTTTTCGTAGTCGAGAAGGTGCGCAAACGGTTCGAGCACGATTGCAAGCGGCGTCTTTTCGTCGAAAACCTCGACTTCCTGAGGAAGATAACCTATAGTCAAGTCTGAAGGTTTCCGTATACCGCCTTTGTCCGGCGAATCCTCGCCGGCGAGCATGCGTAAAATAGTGGTTTTGCCGGAACCGTTGACCCCGATAAG
>CAISVC010000275.1 GCA_903888815.1 uncultured Fibrobacterota bacterium | reverse complement strand
GTCGGTGCTTTTCGGAAAGGCCGGGTCTGGCGGACTTGCCTTCTTTGTATTGTTTTCCTTCGGTATATTTTATGTTGTCGATAGTATCAGAAAAAAACGGAAGCGATTCTCAATCGTTCAGTAGGAATCCCTCCTGCCCCGTGCATCTGCATTTCGTATCGGAAACACATGGCTGCTGCAGATGTGAATGTGAAGGATACCGTCATCACCCGCACGGCAATTGAACAAATACCTTCGAGAAATATTTCCCGCACTTTTAACCTTTCACAACTTGATATAAATCAAAGAACTGTTCGGTATTGGTAAAGCAATTGATCTTTCCAGCCGAGAAAAGTTTCCCGTCTTTTAAGGGGATGTTTTTCCTCGATATTTCTCTTTCTCATTAAAAATCAAGGTGATAGATTGTTGGCACGTCATTTGTTTTAATGATATGCCGAAAGGCAGACCACAGGTAAAGCAATCATGAAAAACAACACTAAAAAGGAGGTTTGTATGAAGATCAGGACGCTTTGTGTGCTTGCAGTTACGTTCTTGTCGGGAGGCTGCGGAGTCTGGATTGCCGGACCGGAAGGTACTCATCATGATCACGGCGACGGAACCCCTGTCTCACATGCTTATGTCAATACCTATCTGGATATTCCTGATGCGGTCATTGATTGTATCGCACCGGCAGCCGAGGGA
Organism: uncultured Fibrobacterota bacterium; assembly: GCA_903888815.1. Lineage (GTDB taxonomy): Bacteria > Fibrobacterota > Chitinivibrionia > Chitinivibrionales > Chitinispirillaceae > BOG-1184. Next base: position 4,568 of record CAISVC010000275.1, on the reverse strand, counting down.
TACTTCTCCCCTGCGCTTTCCCGCTATTGCGATTACCTCTATCCGTCCAATCTTCCGTATGATTCGTACGACCTGCCCTGCTATGTACGGTCTGATTTCAACGGCGACGGGTATGATGATTTCGCTTTCCTTTTCAGTTCCGAAGAGTGGAGCGGCGGTAAATGGTATCTGACCACCAAGCTGATCGTAGTATTGAGTACCTATGACGGATATGTAATCGGGGCTGATGAGATTCTCGGAACCGTATACGATTATGCAGACGTTCCTATCGAGGAATACTGGTCGATTTTCCTGGTATCGGCGGGGAGACATGCCTTCGTCACTGAGAAAAACGGCGTCACCATAACGAAGACTATTACGCTGGATCATGACGGGTTCTACCTCGCAAGTCTTGATCCGGACGAAGAAGCGCTGTTTTATGCGGACCATGACGCCGTGTATGAAATGTCCCCTGACGCGCCGCTTGCAAAGAAACAGGCGCTCTCCAAATCCGCCGGCGATGTGAAGAGAATGATACCTTTCAATAAAGAGGTTGCGGGAAGGGAGCGGCCGATCAAGTAACTGCTGCCGCTGATTGGTTGACGCCCTGAAGGCGTCGGGCAGAAAGCCCGGCGCCTTTTTTCGTCTGGGTTCCTCTGTTCGATAGAGCGCATTTACTATCCGCACGCGTCTATTATCGTACAGGAGCACCTGTGTTCAAATCTACGCCGGCCTGTGAATTAAACATGTATTTTATTGATCCAGCAGTACTGCAAAACCAGGATGCCGCCTATGCCGCATGCATCAGTTAAACCGAGGTCCTTGCCGCTCCGGTCAATCGCATTGATGTGCGTTATTGCCTGCTGTTGCAGCGGATGCGGGAAAGACCGCCTGTCCCTGGCAAAAGAGCTGCTTGAGGGCGGAGATTTTCTTGCCGCCCGGAAAATATACAACCGGTTGGCCGAGTCCCGTCCGGGCGATTATGCCGCTCATTACGGTCTCGGCATGACCTGGTGTGCCGAAGCCATTTACAAGACAGAGATAGGTTGTGCCGTTCCGCAGGACTGGTACCCGGCAATCTATCAGATGACGGTCGCCATGCACCTTGATACGAGCGAGGAGGTCCATCGCACCCTCGCCATCCTTCATTATAATCTGGGCGCCTGTTACAGAAAAACAGGAAACCGGGAAGAGGCGATCCTCCGGGTCCAGAAGGCGGTTTCCTACGACAGTACGCTGCTTAAAGCCTACAATCTGCTCGGTGCGCTCTATCAGGAGCAGGGAGATTTTGACAAGGCGGACCTCTCCTATCGCAGGGCATTGCTCCTCAAGCCGGATTACGCGCTGGCCCATTTCAACCGCGGCGCCCTTGCGTGGGCGCGCAGTGATTATGCGGCGGCGGAGAAATGTTTCCAGGATGCCGCTGCCTGTGAGCCACAGAATTCCTACTTCACGAGCTGGCTTGCGAAAGCGCAGGCCGCTGCCGGCGGCCGGTAATGGCTTTTTCGCTCAAAGACTACGAAGTTATTGAAGAGATAGGGCGGGGCGGTTTTGCGTCCATCTACCGCGCAAGGCAGAAGTCGCTTTCGCGGGAAGTGGCCATTAAAAGGCTTTCCCCTCAGCGCACGCAGAATGCCGCCGATATTCTGCGGTTCCGCCGCGAGGCGGAAGCCATGGCTTCTTTGACACATGATAATATCATCGCCGTGTTCGACTATGCCTTTCATAACGGCAGTTATTATATCGTCATGGAATATATCGACGGCCTGGCGTTCGATGCCGCGCTTGAGCGGTGCCTGCCGCAGGCGTGCGCGCTTTTTATCATGGAAAAGACGGCCGGTGCATTGAAAACCGCCCATGCTCAGAACATCATACACCGCGATATAAAACCGGCAAATGTTCTTCTGGGACGCAACGGCCAGGTCAAACTGGCGGACTTCGGACTGGCGCTTTTCCGGTCAGGCATAGAATCTTTCACTTCGCCGGACTCGGTACTCGGCACGATCAGCTACATGGCGCCTGAAGCGCTGGTTTCACCCAAAGAGGTTGACTGCAGGATAGATGTCTTCTCCATGGGATGCATTTTATATCAGGTGCTTGCAGGAAAACACCCTTTTGACGGATCGAGCTTCGGAGAAATCTCATACCGCATACTGAATGAAAATCCTCCCCCCCTTGCTGCGGATTCGGTTCCGGCATCGCTTGCAGGCCTGACCATGCAATGCCTGCAGAAAGACCGTGAAAAACGTCCCGGCATGGCGGAGATCCATGATGAACTCAGAACTGTTACGCATGACCGCTACCATGAGGCTCAGGAGAAATTGATTGCATTTGTGAGGCTTGGCAGCACGCAGAAATCTTTTCAGGACGTTCCGGGAGCGGCAATAAACGCCGCATCGCAAAAGCACGTGATAAAATCACGTTCCTCGCCGATTTTCGCTGCTGCCGTCCTGACAGCGGTTATCGTGGCGCTTGTGCTTTTTTCCCGGCCGCTATTCACCGGGAAGAAGTCCCCTGTCTCACCCCTGCCCGCATTTCCCGCGTTTAATGCCTCAGCCGGCGTTGAAACGCCCCAGGGAATGCAGCCGTCTGAACGCACACAGAAAAATATCTCTAAAAACGGGCCTGCGCCGGTGACCGGAACCACGCTTGATATGAAGGTGGGCATTCTCGTGCTCAGAGGACTTGCAGCTCAGGACACGGTTGTGCTCAATAATAAGCCGGTAACAGCGATAAAATACGATAAAGAGACGCGGATTGAGCTCCTTCCCGGCTATTATCGCCTTGAAATACGGCGCAAAAACGGACCGCCGGTGATGCGTGAGCTTGAGCTGGTACCCTTTGAACGGCAGCTGATTGATCTTGGAAAGGAACAGCGATGAGTGAGACGCAAAACGAAAAACAGCCTGAAGATCTGCTGACAACCGCGCTCCGCATGACCGCATCCATGGCCGATCAGGACAACGTCATGGCGCTTATGAAGCAGGGGTTGTCACTCTGCTTCAAGGTCCTTGCCTGCGAACGCAGCCTGCTTATAGCTGAAAAAGCCGACGGCACGCGGGAGGTGATCCACCATGCGGGAAGCGGTGGAAAAGACGATCCGTACAGCACCACGGCATTGAAAATGGTTGATGAAAGGAAAGAACCGCTGCTTATCTCCGATACGGTCGGCGACAAGGTCCTGAGCACACGGGAATCGATTAATACGGCGGACATCAGGTCAGTGCTGTGCTCCCGGCTGGACACGCTTCAGAAACTGTTCGGCGGACGGAAGGTATATCTCTATTGCGACAGCCGTACCAACCGCCGTCCGTTCAAGCCCGAAGACCTGGAAAAATTCAAACTGCTTTCGCTCCTCATGGCAATCCTGGAACATAAATCAGAGCTGATTGCCGAACAGGGGGCGGAAATCGAGCAATTAAAAGGGCTGGTGCGCGAGCGCCGGTTCGAAGACCTCGTTTTCCACAGCAAATCATTTGAAAAGTGTCTTAATCTTGTAAGGCAGGGTGCGGCGACCGATGTCCCGGTGCTTCTCACCGGCGAGACCGGTACCGGCAAGGAGTCGCTTGCGCGTATCGTGCACAAGCTGAGCCCACGAGCGGCGAAGCCCTTTCTTGCGGTCAACTGCGGCGCCATACCTCCGAACCTCATTGAAAGCGAGCTGTTCGGCCACGAGAAAGGCTCCTTTACCGGCGCTGTGGCAATGAAAAAGGGATATTTCGAGGAGGCCACCGGCGGCACGCTCTTTCTTGACGAGATAGGTGAGCTGCCTGCGCCGGCGCAGGCCCATTTCCTGCGCGTGCTGCAGGAGGGCGAGATCGTGCGCGTGGGTTCGACAAGGCCGATAAAAGTGGATGTACGCATCGTATCGGCGACGAACTCCGATCTGGAAGCCGCGGTCGCCGAGAACCGTTTCCGCAAAGATCTTTTTTACCGTCTCAATGTTCTGCCGGTGCATGTGCCTTCTATCAGGGAACGCGAGGACGATTCGCTGCTCCTTGCACGGTTTTTCCTGAAGCAGTACGGTGAAATGTACAATAATAACGGCCTGCATTTTTCGCGGGAGACGGAGAAAGCGATTCTCATGTATAACTGGCCGGGCAACGTGCGGGAAATACAGAACCGCGTCCAGCGCGCCGTGATAACCGCCGCAGGCCCTGCAATCACCGCGGAACAGATCGGCTTTGACAAAAACGAAACTTCTGCCTCTACCTCGCTGTACCAGGCCCGCGAAGCGGTGGACCGCGAACTGATCGCCGACGCTCTCAAAAAATCGCCCGGCAATCTTACCAACGCGGCGAAGATCCTTGATATTGACAGAAAGAGCTTGAGGCTGCTGTTGGAAAAATACGGGATGGAGTATAAGGAATAATAAAAGGCAGGGGAAACAGGAATTCAGAAGTCAGTAGTCAGAAGGAAACGATATTTTCTTTATTTCCCGCCATCGCCACCAGCGCGAATAGACGGCTTTTGAATCATCTTTTGAAGTTCGCCGCCAAGCATGTCCCACAAATGCGGATGGTTTTCAACAAGCCGTGCAATATCCCCCAGGTCCTTTATTTTTTTGCTCTGTCTTCGCTCCGCATCTC
>CAISVC010000274.1 GCA_903888815.1 uncultured Fibrobacterota bacterium | reverse complement strand
CTCGCGCCGAGCGCCGCGATCTGCGCCAGCGAAAGATCGACGAAAATGACCCCCCGCTGCACAATATGGTACCCGAAATAGGTGTGTATGCCGGCAAGGACCAGGCAGACTGCCAGTGGAGGCAGCATGAACGGATAGTGGAAGAGCATCATGGTTATTTGCCTCCTTGTGCGGTAATCAGTTGATTGACAATATCGTCGAAGTGGTCCAGGTACGAACCTGGCTTGACATCAGCGCACGACGGCGCGACCTTGAACACCTTGATGCCGGTCTGCCGGTTCAGAAAACGGGGCGCGTCGTCCGGGAAATAGGGCTCCTGCAGTATGAGCGGGACACGTTCCTTTTTGATGATCTCCACCAGGCGGGCAAGGTGGTTCCCGGTCGGCGGGATGCCGGGGAACGGTTCCACGTGCTCGATGATGGCGCAGTCGAATGCCGCCGCGAAATAGACCCATGACGAGTGGTAACTGATGAGTTTCCCTCCCGCAAAGGGCTTCATTTTCTCCTTCCAGCCGCCGTACCGGCTTTCGCACTCGGCCTTGAACCGGCCGAGATTGCTTTCGTACAGGGCACTGTTCGAGGGATCGGCCTTTTTCAAAGCCTCAACGATGTTCTGCGCCGCGATAATGCCGTTCCTGGGATCGAGCCAGTAGTGCGGGTTGCCGAACGGATGGACGTCGCCCATGGACGCGTCCACGTGCATCGGTTTTTCCAGGACCGGCACGTTGTTCGAACAATCGACGACGACTATTTTTCCGTTCCGCGATCCGTCGATGATCGCGTCGGACCACTGGTCGAGGCCCAGGCCGCACTTCAGGTACAGGGCGGCACGCGAAACCTTGGCCATGTACGACGGGAAAACCTCAACGGAATGGGGATTGGAATTGGCCTTTGCGATCGACGACACCTCCACCTTGTCGCCGCCGATGTACGCGGCAATGGACCCGAGGTCCGGCAGCGCGGCCACGATGCGGACCGCCGGAAATGCCGTAAAAATTGAAAACAGCAAAATGGCTGCCGTCATGACTGAAATAGTTTGCGCTTTTGTCAACATTATTGTATCTCCTTTGTTGTCTTTATGTATAATACAGTACCGCTTTCTTTCCATAACAACGATCCTTTAATCCCCTTAATCCTGCGAATCATGGTCGTCAAAACTGGTGCGCTTTGTGCGGTCCCATGCTGAACAGCAGCTGCAGCTCGACCGTGTTGTCCGCCCTCCCTGCCGCGGGCGTAAATCGTTCGTACGAAAACCGCACCAGCGTGCTCTCTTCGAGAACGGCAAAGCCGATGAACGGCTTTATCGCCCAGTCGGATTTTGTCCTGTCCGCCGGGTCCTGATAGCGTTCGTACAGTACGCCGCCGTTGTACCGCGTACGGTACTGCGCATTGGCGTACCCGTAGAACCCGTATCGGTCGTCGTGACTGACCGCTCCCGACGAATCGGGCAGGTCGGCCGCTTTGTAAATACCCTCACCGGCGACCGTTATGGCGAAGAGCGGCGACAGCGCCATTTTCGCCTTTGCGTCAACGCCGAAAACCGCGGTGTGCGTGCGCCGGGCGACATCGTTCGTCCCCTCGGTGGCCGACAAACCGATATCGATTGAGGCCGGGTCGATGATGAATGAATTGGACAGATGAGAAAGCCAGGCGATCGCCGTCCCGAATCGTCCGGATGGAATGAACTCCCCTGGAGCGCGTCGGCCGACAGCATCACGCTCCAGTTGTCGGTGACCGGGAAAAGCGTCGAGACCTGGATTGCCGGTTCGTCGAAACTCTCTTCTCCCGGCAGGAGCCCTGCGGCGCCGGGATCAAGCACCCGCGGCGTCCGGATAAAAGGATAGGCGTGCGGGTGCGCCTGGTTGAGCTTGCCGAAGTCGAGCCGGAACTTCCCGGCCTTTATGGCGAGGTTAAGCGGCAGTCCGCGCACCATGGTCGTGTATGCCTCCTCAACGTCCAGGCCGCCTTTGGCGTCGATCGACAGGACGAACAT
>CAISVC010000273.1 GCA_903888815.1 uncultured Fibrobacterota bacterium | reverse complement strand
AGCTGAAATAATAGAGAAATTGCAGATACCGGTTCTTATAGCCGAAGTCTTTTATCCGATATACGCCGTCCTTTTTCCCGATTACTTTTGAGGCGTACAAACGGGCATCGTGTCCTGACTTTCTGAAATATTCAAGCTCACAGAGCTCCACCCTCTCCATTCCGCCGTGAACTTCAATGTTCAGGACAGATGTCGGTGTCTGTAACAGCGCAATTTTAAATTTTTCCATCTCTTACAATTTTGAATCTATGTCACCCATGGTCAACATGCAATTTTTATAAGTACAGTGATCCAGGTCACGACCCCGTACAAGCATCCTCTGGCGCGGGTAACAATACTTGTTTAATAAACCATGCTGCAAAGCGTTGGCGCGAATGAAACCTCTTCTTTTCAGCATATCGCGGGCCGGGCCGTCAAGGCAAAGATAAGCGTGACAGAGCAGGATGCTTTTTTTGTTAAAGTAATCGATTGCGCTGTTTAAGAGCTCCCCGAATGCATCCATGGAAACATATCCAATATCAACAAGGTTGAATTCTCTGAGCACGATAAAGCCTGCGGGTTGATCGTTCGCAAAAGCGCCAAAGACATCATACCTGTTCGAAGGGTGGCGTATATATCTCCAATTCAGATACTGCCTGCTTTTATGGAAGCTGACCTTTTTATCGTAACGCCAGTTTTCGACCGCATCCCATGCTTCGTCGAACTCTTTAACAGGTGTGATAGATATGTTTTTGTCCGGCGGCACGCTTTTTTTAAGCTCAAATCTTTTAATAAGCGGTTTTGCAAGCAGCGCGAACGGCCCGATTTTTTTCCTCAATAAGCGCCCGATATCCCGGATCCCGATCCAGTAGGGAAAATAGCCGATAAATTTATGGTCCAATTTTTCCTGGAAAGTCCTGAATGACATGCTGCTGGCAAACGCGAACGAGCCGCTTTGCCCGATCTCTTCATACAATTTTAAGGCCAGTCCGGTAAATATCCCTCTGCGCCGATGGGTGGGCGCAACGACAAATTCAACGCCTTCATACACCGTTTCGATCCCCCCCCCCTTTTTTATTTTAAAGGGCAATAACGCTCCGAACCCAACCACGTCGCCCTTATCTTTTGCAATCAGTTGTTTCGCAGGGCCGCCGGGGATGCGGACGAACTGCCATTCGTAATATTGTTCAGTAAAGGATGCCGCCCTTTCCGGATCGTTTTTTGAAAACATCTCCAGAATTTGTTGTATGTCTTCCTTTAAAGGTATGGAAAATACGATACTCACAGCAACCTTCGGATTCTCTGCGCCATTGACAGAATATCGTTCTCATCATAATCCTGTCCTATCGGCAGCAGGAGCGTTTTGTCGTATATATAGCCGTCATCAATCGACGCTGAGGGGACCATTTCGCTTTGCGCCCATAACGGCGCGGCCTGGATGTTTAAACTTTCAAGGGCGCTCTGCAACAGGCTTCGTTTTTCAGCAAAGACCGGAAAGCCGTACGGCACGACTCCGGGCGGCAATTCGGGAAATACCGGGTTGAGGCCTGATATGGTTTTCAAATTTTGGGCCAGCAAAAGGTAATTCCGGCGCCGGGCAGCGGCAATTTCACCGGTATCAAGACGGTGCAGAATCCGGCCGCTCAGAGAGGACATGGGGGCCGGGGAAGGGAAAGAACGCAACAAAATTTCCGCCGACGAAAAAAACTCTTTTGTCAGCCAGCTTTTGATCGCGCGCGGCCTTTTGTTATTGCTGCCTTTTATTAATAGTCCCATCCAGCGGCAAAGCCTGAACATCAGCACATTGGACGAACGTATATATGAATATTCTTTCCTGCATTCCGCTGTTTTTTTCGTCAGGACAGCGCCATCAGGCAGGGGCGCGAGCTTGCGCAGGCTTGCGAAGCAGTAATCCCCTCGATTTGAGCCGGATATACTATCTGAAAGCCATGAATGCGACCCGTCTTCGATCACGATAAGTCCGAGGTCTCTTGCTTTTTCGTAAACCGGCGGCGGCTGATTAAAGCCGAAGTAGTTTATCATCAGAATGACTTTGCAGTGTTTCGCCATTGAGCATATATGCGGAAAATCCGGGGTAAGGTCGCGGTTCACCCGGTAATAATGCGGGACATACTTTGCATCGATAAACGGACGGTAAATTTCGTCGCAGGCAAAGGAAGGAAGCAGGACTCCGGTGCCCGGTAAAAATCCAAGGTCGCTGATGATACAGTAAAGAGCGTCTCTTCCCCGCGAGAGAAAACACGAAGAAGCGGCCGGGAAAAGGTCTTTGACATCGCTTTGTGGTTGTGCGAACAGGTTTCCAAACGCCAGTCCGGATTCAAATTCAATGCTTTTGTTGCGGGTATCTGGATAGGACATAAGAAAAGATCAGAGGCGTTCGAGAAGACAAAAAACTTTGAACTTAAGGGGATTTTTCGCGAAATAGTATGCCGCATTGTTGCGCACGGTTTTCGTGAAATGGAACTTGTACTCCTCGTCCCCGCGCATGAAGTCGAACTCTTTCAGGCCGCAGTTTATCGCGTCCTGAATTCCGAAGGCGATCATGACCGTACCAAGGCGGTAGCTTTTGTATTCCAGGTCCATGCCGGGCAGATACAATCCTCTGCTCCCTCCATAATCGTAGGAATAGGTCGTGGCGATAACCCTGTCATCAAGGACCAACTGCTTCAGATCAAGATACCGTTGCAGCCTTTGCGCCACCTCACAATGAAATTGTTGCACAGCCTCCTCGGCGAGAGCGCCTTTTTGTCCTGTTCTCGCCCACCTGTCCTGATGGAGCCGGATAAATTCCTTTATTGCAGGCCCGATTTCAGCCGAAGCCTGTATTTTCCTTAATTTTATTCCTGGCATCTTCATGGCTTTGTTGCAGACATTCGTCATGCTCTGCCGGGCATGGCCGCTTAAGCTTTTTTTATACTCCTCAAAGGAAGCGGGCAATGCGATATACGGGCATGTGGTATGCTCCTTCCTGACATAGTAATAATTATCCGTTAAAAGGGCTTCCGCTAAATACTCGTTTGTCTGCGTTTCAGGATGCACGTCGGCAAACCAGAAAATGTCCCATTTTATTTT
>CAISVC010000272.1 GCA_903888815.1 uncultured Fibrobacterota bacterium | reverse complement strand
GTTGTCAATAGAAACAATGAAATGCTGTATCAGGTGGGAACCGAAGTGCGGCCGGAATCCGTGCCGCCGCATGCCTACGGCCTGTTTCTTTCAACGATTTTCAACGAATGGGTCACGCGCGATGTCGGCAGGGTTTTCGTGCAGATTTTCGACACGACGCTCGCCAATTACATGCAGGTCTCCGGCGGCCTCTGCACGCATGCCGAATGCTGCGGCCGGGCCATTGCGGTTGAACATAACGGCGATATCTACCCCTGCGATCACTATGTCGACCCGGCCCGCCTGCTTGGCAATATCAGAAACTCGGACCTTTTCTCAATGGTCAACAGCGACCGCCAGCGCACTTTCGGCGGTGACAAGCGCGACACGCTCCCCGAGGAGTGCCGCATCTGCGAATACTTGCAGCTCTGCCATGGCGAATGTCCCAAGAACCGCACCCGGACGACCGCTGAAGCCGGCCGGCCAATCAATTACCTGTGTGAAGGTCTCACGATCTTCTACGGCCATGTCTGCCCGGCAATGGAGGTCATGGCAAAGCTCCTGCGCGAAAAAAAACCGCCGGCCCTCATCATGGAGATGATCAAAAACGGGTCGTTTTCCCTGCCTTCCCTTCGCTGAGAAATGGCGCCGCAGGGGAGCATGTATACGACGCTGCTCATGAGCACAGGATTGACATTAGGCACAATATCAAGTTTTTTCGGATTGCAGGCAGGAATTATTAATCAATCTCAGTATGCAATTCTGGTCGGCGTCGTGGCAAGTGCCGTTATTCCGACGTTCATCATTATCGTAGCTTTTCACCTGCAATTATTTTTGAAAAATAACCATTCAGATATGTCCTCATCTTGATCACCAATTCTTCCTCGATAAAAAGTAAATAACTCATACGCCGCTCTGCGACACATCTTGTCATAAGTAACTGCCCAGAGCGGAACGAATTCTCCATTTACGCTATTTTTTATATACCACGACATCGTTTAAATAATACGGTACCGGGCCATCGCTGCCCAGGCCGTCGCGATAAACTATGCATCTGTCGAAACCATATATATTGCCATTGGCTAACGATCCCGATCCGATCAACTTTCCGTCAAGATAAAAAGCGATTTGTTGCGTCGTGAAATTGTATTCGATGGCACAGGCATACCATTTTCCCGGCGTAATGGCGGCAATGTTTATTTTTGTCTCACTCCCGTCGCCGTAATTGCTGATGCTGAAGGAGTAGACGATGGAATCGTTCCGATCAAACCCTATGCCGATATAATATGGAGTATTTCCTATAGAACCATTGCTTTGCCCGAGAAAAGTCATGAAATTTGTCTGGCAGAGCTTCTCAGCAAGCAGATTAAACATTAAACCAACGGTGCTGTCGACCACCTGCGGAAATACGGGAATGACGAAGGAGGTATTGTTCGAGTCGCTCGTAATAGACCTCTTATAGTAATAACCGACGGACGGATCGATACGCATCCGGCTGGTCACCGTGTCATTGATAGCAAGTTTAAAGGGGATGAACATCGATGAGTCGGCAAATGTGGAATCGTTAATGACCACATTGCCTGGTATTACCGGCGGTTTAGGCTGTGGTGTAACCGGTGATACAGGATTTTTATCTTCACCGCAACCGAACATCAGAACGACAGTAAAAAGCATTGTTCCCAGAAAAAGTACTTTTCGTAACATTGATTCTCCTTTTATTTTATATTTATTAAAAATAAATGGTCGTTTATATTTGTAAATGTTAATTGCTTTCCCGCTTACCTCGTGCCAGAGCCAGTTTAACGAGGTGAACAGTATTCGGATTTATTCGGGATTTACTAAGGTCGATCATACCGTTGGGTTTAATCGTTGCACTATACAGCAGTCTGCCACAAAGATCATACACGGCGACCGTAACGGTTTTCCCCGTGAATTCCTGCGGCATCACAAACCGGTCACCCGTTGTTTTAAATGTTCGTACTATTGGCGCGTGCGCCGCCATTGCCCCATCAAGGTGGTTCTTGGTGCCGACAAAAGCGCCGGTATGAATGGTTACACTCCCTGATGTCAAATTGGTCTGGCTCCCGGTAACAACGATATCGCCCGCGGTCAGCCCAGCCCTGACCAGGATCGGCGCAACGCCTGCCTCCGCCTTTACCGGGTTAACGCCGACGTGCGAATCGCCGTCACCGATGATCGTGCCGGGGCCGGAAATCGTTAACGAGATCCGGGAGGTGTCGGTCGGAACGACCGTGCCGTTCGCATCGCACACTTTCACATATACCATGACAAAATCGGACCCGTCGGCAATGGTCGGTATCCCGTGATCGTCGACGACCAGCTTGATCTGGGTTTTCGCCCCCGGGGTACGGACCGTGTCTGAAGCAACCACGGTTCCGCCGATCAGCCCGTCGGCGCGCAGCGTGCCGGCGCTCCAGGTGACATTAGAAAACGTATAAATCGAAGAACGTGGCAGGTTGGTAAAACCGGCGTCCGGGTTTTGCGTTGCGACAAGCGTGTTATTGAGATACAGCTTAATCTGCTGACAGTTGCTGTAAACGTGGGTGTTTTTTGGAGAAGTTGACATCCAATAGTTGGTTATTTTCACCATGGGGCCCATCGAGCAACCCTGGATGCGCAGCGCGGGGTCCATTTGCGACCTGAAAAACCAGTATTCGTATTTAGGGTACCGGTCAACGTCAAAAATCCCCCAGCCGCCGATGAACGCCGCGTCACCGCGGTTGACATCGGCAAATCCCCACAGACTGAATCCGGCCATACGTTTGTACGCATAGAGACCGCACCAGTCGTCGTCGGCATAAATGTGGGTGCCGTTCAGGCATTTCGCCCGTATCACGGTTGCCGTATCCATGGAGACCTCACCGG
>CAISVC010000271.1 GCA_903888815.1 uncultured Fibrobacterota bacterium | reverse complement strand
GGCAGTTCGCAGGTGACCGTTAACACGGTACAGATAGTCAACACCCAATATCCGATCGGCGTATCGCTCGCGTCGAATCCGCAGTTGAACAACGTGACGTTTACATCAACCGGGATCAATGCACTCATGATTCTCGATGAAACGCTCTCTTCGGATGCGACGCTCAGGAAAAAGAACATTGCCGGGATAACCAATATCGCTTATTTCGCAAGCAACTTTACCATTGCAACAGACGCAACGCTGACGGTCGAAGCGGGTGTGGTGGTGAAACTGAGCGGCATCATCACGGTCAATGGCGCGCTGCATGCAGACGGGACCGCGGGGCAGATAGTGTTCACATCACAGAGGGACGATTCGCGGAGCGGGGACGCAAATAACGACGGCAATACGACGACCCCCGCAAAAGGGAACTGGGGCTGGATCGTGTTCAACAGTTCGTCGAGAGATTCGGTGAACCTGCTGAAGAACTGCCTGATTTCGTATGCGGGCGTGCGGCCGTACTATACGACGGATTATTCGCATTATGGGGCGGTACTGGTGAACAATGCGCGGATGATAATTGACAGCTGCGAATTCTCGAACCATGCCTATTCCGCGATCTGTGTCATAGGCAGCGCGAGTCCGGTGATCACCAATTGCCTGATAAATAATACCACCTATACGCCGGTTACCATGAGCATGTTCTCCAACCCCACGTTCAGCAACAACACGGCCCAGAATGTGGGTCTTATGGCGCTGGGGATCATTCCCGAAACCTATGCGGTCGACGACACTATCCCGGTACGTTCGTTCGCCGGATATGATACCATTACCTATTACCTGTATGTCTGCGCCCCCCAATGGTCCATGTATTACATTGTGAATTCGGGAACGACGATAACGGTCCCCGAGGGTTTGACCTTCAAGGGAGAGGGGGATATTACCGTTGACGGAGCGCTGCGGGTCGAGGGGACCGCGGCAAAACCCGTGGTCTTCACCCATACTGCCGACGACCTCTACGGCACGCCGCGCGATCTGGAAGGAAACGGAAGCGGCACGAAACCCGGCTATTCGCAGTACGCCCAAAATGGTAATTATTCTGCTTTTATCTCTTTCACCGATGCATCATTGGATACCTTGTGCGAGGTGCATCACGCACTGTTTCGGTACAAAAACACTTCTATCCTCCTGCAGCAATCTTCGCCCGAAATCATCGGCTGTACGTTCCAGAACAGCTACAACGGCGTGCGCCTCAACGGCGTATCGAATCCCGTGCTCGATTCGTGCACGTTTGATAACCTCGGTGAAGCGCCGATGGTGTTCTCGCTCACCTCGTATCCTTCATCGACTGTCGCCGATTCGCTCTCGGGGTCCACCTATCGCGGGCTGCGGATCCTCGATGAAACGCTGGCGCAGAATGCTACTTTGACAAAAAGGATGTTTGCGGGAATTTCCAATATCCCCTATATAATGGGGACGTATACGGTGGGGACCAGCGCCGTTCTGACCGTCGCGCCGGGGGTCACGGTGAAGTTCATCAAGGGCGGAATATTGACAATACATAAAAGCCTGATCGCCCGCGGCGGCTCCACGCCCGACAGCACGATCGTCTTCACGTCGCTGTTTGACAACTATTATAACGGCGATACCCCTCGGGATACGATTGTGAAAAAAGCCGTGGATGCATGGACGGCGGATGATATCTGGGTTTCCTGGTATGGATATGTTAATGGATGGAACAGTATCGATTTTGAAAACGAGGCGATCGATCCTCAATGCGTGTTTGATCATTGTGTCATACGGGGCGCCCGGTATGGCATCTATACGGTAAGCGCATCACCGTCGATCAGCTATTCGGCAGTCTCCAAAAATCTCAACGGGGTCTACTGTACCGGCGCATCAAACCCCGTGATCAATTACTGTGACATTCACGGCAATTTCACCTACGGAATAAACAATTTCGATAAATCCTTCAACATCGATGCACGCTACAACTGGTGGGGTGACAACGGCGGTCCGCGCAGCTCGATCCATCGGTCGGGCCTGGGCGACACGGTTTCGGATTCGGTGAATTATGCGCTGTTCACCGGTACCGGCGCAGCGAATCCCAGGATGGGCGATGTGAGTCTTAACGGAAAAATACAGGCCTATGATGCGGCGCTGATACTGAAGCACCTGGTCGGCTCTATAACGCTTAATGCCACCCAGCTGCGGGTTGCCGATGTATCCGGTACCGCCGGTATTACTGCTTTCGACGCATCGCTCATTCTGCAGTACCTGGTCGATTCCATCTCGACGTTTCCCTCCGAACTGGCCAAGATCAGCACCGTTTCACTGGCCGCGCAATCATTCAGGGCCGATTACGGCCTGCTTTCGCTTGCGAACAAGGCAAGCGGCAGGATCTCTTTCGGGACGCCTGAAATGGTTGATGGTACCTGCAGAGTACCAGTCGTCTTCGCCGATGTCGCGAATGCAGTGTCATATGACCTCAAAATCAGTTTTAAGGGAAGTCAAGTGCACTATCTCTCCGCTACCGACAACCTCGGTAAAGGGTTGTTTGAAGCAAATGCCGGCGACTCCATTATTCACCTTTGTTATGCAGGAACCGGCATGATCGGCGCAACCGATACGGTCGTGATGCTCGCATTCTCGGTACCGGGAGGTTCATCCGATGCCGTGCTGAATGTGGAACGGCTCATCATTAACGAAACGGACTTGACCTCAAAGATCGGCCCGGAGGCCCAGCGGCCGGTGCGGCTGCCCGAATCGTTTGAATTCTCTTATGTCAATAAAGGTGTCAACGGGGTCATCCGCTATGCGCTGCCGAAAGCCTCGATCGTGACCTTGGAGCTCTTTTCCATGCAGGGGAAGCTTGTGCGCACCATCGAGCAGGGGGAAAAACAGGCGGGATATCATACGATGCAGATAAGCGCCGCATGTGGCCGCGGCCGTGTACTTGCCAGGGGCGCTTATTTCTGCAGGATGAACGCCGGCACATGGAAAAAGGCGATCCTGGTGACGATCGGCCGATAACCCGGGAGTCACGTCGCTCACACCGCGCCCATAACGCATGAGCACGAAGGTGAACCGTAATGAATGGAATACCCATGAAAAATAAAGCGCTTCTGCTGTTACTGGTCGCGGCACTCGGTGCTGAAGTCCGGGCGTTGCCGCTGCGGATCAGTATCCCTGATACGACAATGCAATTGCGATCAGTGATACAAGTACCGGTCAGGGCCGACAGCTCGCTGACGGGGCTGAACATTTCGTCCTATCAATTCAGGATCTCCTTCGATCCGACGGTACTGCGGGTTGATTCGATTTCGATTGCAGGCACCATCACCTCGACGGCAGGGCTCTCGGTCGCGGTACGGTCGAATGGCTCCGGTTCGATCGATATCGCCGCTGCAGGTGCCGCCGACCTCTCGGGGACCGGCGTTCTGTTCTATGTATGCTTTTCCGCGATACGCCCGGGGACCTCCTCCCTGCAGTTTAACGGGGGAACACAATACAACTATGTAAATGAGGGGAACCCCGCATTGGCACTGGTCAATGGTTCTGTTTCGGTCCCCGCGCCACCGTCCATATATATTACTCCGGCATCTGCAGTCATGCTTGCGGGTGATTCATTGGCATTTGCGCTTAACGGCGGAGCGAGGGGGCCGGTCACCTGGAAAGTGGCGGATTCATCGATCGGCACGATCTCATCAACCGGCGTGTTCAAGGCACAACAGCTGGGCGCGACAAAAATAATCGCGACCGACAGTACGGGAAACAGCGATACATCGGGCGGCATCGAAGTCCGGCCGTGCCGTCTTTCTGTTGCCGACACGACGGCGGACCGGGGTGATACACTGCTTCTTCCCGTGCGCGTGTCTGATTTAAGCGGGCTCAATGTCACCGCGGGCGAAATCACGCTGGGTATACCATCCGCATCGGTAGCAGACCTTCAACTCGTCACCGCAGGTTCGCTTCTTGCCGGCGCAGCGACGGTCTTTACCAGGCACGCCGATAGCTGCCGCATAGCGTTTGGCACCTCCACGTCCGTATCCGGGGCAGGGGTATTATTCTATGTAAAGCTGTTTATTAAAGCGTCCGCGCAGAGCTTTCCGGTCACCATCACAAAGGCGCTGTTCAATGAAACACTCAACCCGATCGTCCGCAGCGGCTATGTGACGATCACGATACCCGGCGTGCTATATCCAACGTATCCGGCCGGCATCGTGGCGGGCGACAGCGTGCAGTTCAGCGTAAGCGGCACGGCGCCGTATCAGTGGAGCACCTCCGATACTGCTGTCGCGGTTATCGGTAATGACGGGGTGTTGTATGCGAAGCGCAGCGGTGTGGTAACGGTGACGGTGACCGATCAGCAGGGGAGGGTTGGCGTCTGCAGTAATGTCCGAATATATGATTGCATGATCGCCGTCCCCGATACGGCGGGACTATCCGGCGACACGATCGATGTGCCGCTTTTTGTGGCTAAAATGCCGGTTTCCGCATCGATCAGTGCATTCCAGGCGACGCTGGGTTTCGACAGTTCGCTTATTATCTTCGCAGGCACTATCACGACGAGCACAAAGACCACCGGCTGGATGATCACCGCAAAAGACGAGGTGAATCGGGTCAGTATCTACGCTGCCGGCGGATCATCGGCGACCGGAAACGGCGCGCTATGCACGATCCGGTTCATCTTGCGCACGGGGAAGAGCCAAAGCTCGCGATCGTACTTGAATCTGAGTGATTGTCTGTTGAACGAGGGGACCCCGAGCGCGCTGAGCGAAAACGGCTCCATATCATTTGCGGGGGTGTCAGCGCCCGCAGCCCCGGTTTTACTGCTGCCGGTGAATAATGCCCAGAACCAGTCCCTGTCCCCGACCTTTTCCTGGGACAGCGTGAGAGCTGCCGCATCCTACCGGTTGCAGGTATCGACCAATACGGCATTTACCGCAATGGTATACGACTTCGCGGGCATCGCAGCCGCGACGCGGTCTGTTACCGGCCTGCTGAACGGCACGGTCTACTACTGGCGGG
>CAISVC010000270.1 GCA_903888815.1 uncultured Fibrobacterota bacterium | reverse complement strand
ATCCATGTACTTCGGCAGATAGTAATAGATAACGTCAATAAAAAGCATGGTATCAATTATGGAAAGAACGCTACAATCGCTCTTAATGATCACTGAATCAATAAACGAAGCTGTATCAATGACTATGACGTCTCTGAAAACAACGACCCTCTGACTGTCGCTCGTAATGTTGCTATCGTTTTTCAGCGGTAATGAATAGCTCGATTCAGGTTGCGATACCGCTGAATCGTAAGAATTTTTCGTTGGGGTTGGATAATCGATCGGCAAGTTCTCGTAATGACGAACCGCGGGGCTGCCGGCGCCAAAGGTAGAATGCGTATAGGTGCCGGTCGAATCGAAATAATTGATGCAAACCAGGGATTTCTGACCTGACAGGGTATCAACGAGGTCGATCTCGCTTTGTTTCAATTTTTTCGTTTCCGGAGTGGTCTTCGCGGGCGATGCTGGATTGGAACAGAAATAGAGCGGCAGCATCAACAGTGACAAAACAATAAAGAGATACTTCATTGGAAGTTTTCCATTCTTTTTAAAAAACAAGCCATTATTCATTTGATCTCTTCTCCTGATGTTTAGTGAGCGAGGACGATTTTTTGTATGGTCGTACAATCACCGGCCCGGCATTTCAGAAAATAGATGCCATTCGGGGCCTTCTTCGTGGTGGCAAGGTTACAACGGACCGTATGGCTTCCGGCCTGCCGATATTCATTAAGGAAAGTTCGAACGACTCTTCCGCTGCCGTCACAGAGGGAAATCGCCACGTTATCGCTTTCCTTCAGAGCAAAAGAAACGGCAACCGAGCCTGTCCGGACAATAATCGTAAATGCCGGCTTCACCTTCACCACCGCGGATTCAGTCACCACCTGCGTCGACGGCTTTGTGGGAATAAGCGAAATCAACATGACCCCTCTTCTGTTGAGCGTATAACTCCTGGAAAAGCTATTGTTCGTCAGTTGCACGCTGTCGGTACTGTCAACGGTGGCCAGATTCATCGCCGATCGCAGCGCATTCCAATTCGCCTGAGTCATAGTATGCATGGCAGGACTGCCCTGGTTTACCCATACCGTATAGGCATTGCTGTGGGTTTGATCCATGAGGTAACACCGGTAATTGACCTTGCCCGTGGAGGAGGTAATGTTGTCCACGGTTACGGCAACATTGTCATTGCCGGAATTGGTGTAATCCGCATTGTAAACCAATGCCTGAACCCCATTGCTCGAGTCGGACGCAGCCATTCCGTTGACGGTGCCGGTGGTCGGGTTGGTGGTAATGGAAGTGAAAATAGTCCCCATTTTGTTCAGCATCTTAAAAACATTGTATATCGGCTTCCGAATATCTTGCCTGCTCGTGGCCCCCATGCAGCTTGGAAACGGCAAGCTGTCATAGTACTTCCCCTCATCAAAGACGTCCGAAACCACCCACCATGAGAAACAATACGGAAATGGCTTGCTCTCCGTATGGCATCTTTTTGCTATCTGCGACACCATGTCCGCTTCCCATGTAGCGCCGAGTTCGGTTTCCTGGGGTTGCGGCTTTAAATTGAATACCCATGTCGGTCCACATTCGGTATTCAAGACCTCTCTTGTCCGTATCGTCGGATGTTTAGCGAGTTCGTTGAGAACCCAGAAATGCGCATCGACGGTCTTCCAGTAATCGGTCCAGGTGTGGTGGGAAACAAAATCAACCCGGATTTTACTGGCATCACAATGATTGAGAAACGGGGTTATGGTATTAGGGTACACATCATAATTGGCCGGAGATGGTCCGCCAACCTTGACACTCGAATCAGCTCTGAGCGCTCCGGCCACGGAAGAATCATAGACCGGAAATAACAGACTATAATTACCTTGAGCAAACTGATATTCGGGCTCGTTCCATGATTCGAATCTCCAGGACCGGACTTCTGCGACGCCATACCTGGCCTCGCAGTGTTTTATGGTTTCACAGATCAGATTGCTCCATTTGGTCAGATTTGACGGCGGCCGTCCCATTATCGACGGCGGATCGCACATCTCAACGACAGGCTTTATTTT
>CAISVC010000269.1 GCA_903888815.1 uncultured Fibrobacterota bacterium | reverse complement strand
TGAGGATGACGCCTGCTTTACGTTCGCCCATGCCGCGGCCGAATACCATGGTGGGCAGGAGCGTTCCCATGAAGTTGAGGTCGAACACGCTGCGGAACGCGTCGCTTTCCAGCCCGAAAAAGGTTGTTTCGAGATGCGCGATGTCCTCATCCCTGATCATTTCCGCCGCCGTGGTTGCTTTCGGCGAGTTGCCGCCTGCCGCGTTAATCAGGATATCGATGCGCCCCCACCGGCCGATGACGGCCTCTGCGGCTTTCTGCAGCGATTTCCTGTCGAGCACATCGCCGCAGATGCCGGTGAGATCGCCTCCTGTCAAATCGCCGATCTCTTTCGCCTTGTCTGCCGCGCGTTTGCCGTCGAGGTCGAGTATCGCCGTTTTCACGCCGGCCTGCGCCAGACAGGTAACGATCGATGTGCCGAGAACGCCGGCGCCGCCGGTGATCACGCACGATTTTCCCGCCAGGTCATTAAAAGATCGCTGCTCCATAACCGTTGCCCGAATACCTTTCTATGGTTCTGCCGATTCCCTAAACCGCCATCCCGAAATACTCGCGGGCGTTATTGAAACAGATGTTTCTGACTACGGCTCCGATGAAATCGATATCGACCGGCAGATCTCCCTTTGTCATCTCTCCTCCGAGGAGGCCACACAGCACCCTCCTGAAATATTCATGCCGGGTAAACGAGAGCAGCGAACGCGAATCCGTGGTCATGCCGATGAAACGGCCCAGGAGGCCGAAGTTCGACAGCGCATCGAGCTGCCGCGTCATGCCGTCTTTCTGGTCCAGGAACCACCACGCAGGGCCGAGCTGCAGCTTGCCGGGGACCGGTCCTTCCTGAAACGTGTTCGCGATGGAAGCGAATGCCTCGTTGTCGCCCGGATTGATATTGTACAGGATGGTTTTTGTCAGCCGGCCGTCAGCGTCAAGCGTGTCGAGAAATCTGCAGAGGGGTTTGGCCTGCATGAAGTCACCGATGCAGTCAACGCCCACATCCGGGCCGAGCCGGGCAAACAGGCGGGACCCCATGTTGCGCAGGACGCCCAGATGCAGCTGCTGTGCCCACCCCCGGCGATGGTTCATCCGGCACAGTTCAAGCAGGAGTGCCGACCTGAGCTTCGCTGCCTGTGCATCGTCGAGCGATTTACCGGACCGCACCGCCTTGAACGCCGCTTCGGTCTCGTGCGCGGTAAACTGCCCGGCCGGGACCGTTTCCATCGCATGGTCCGCACTCCTGCAGCCGTGGTCGTGAAAATAGGCGTGCCGCTTATCAAGCGCTTCGAGCAGATGGCCGAGCGACGAAATGGCAATGCCCGAGGCGTTCGACAAGGTATCGAGATAGCGATTGTATGCGGCCGGATCATGCACCGCGAGCGCCTTGTCGGGCCTGAACGTCGGGAGCACCAGTATCTCGAATTTCTGCTGCACCAGCTGTGTATGGTAACAAAGGTCGTCCGCCGGATCGTCGGTCGTGCACACGGCTTTGACGTTCATTCTCTTGAGAAGATTCCGGGCCGAGGACGAACGGTCGCTCACGCGCTCGTTGCAGGCGGCATAGATCTCCGCGGCGGTAGCGCCGGAAAGCAGTTTGTCCGTAATGCCGAAATACCGTTTAAGCTCCAGGTGCACCCAGTCGTACAGCGGGTTCCGCAGCGCATACGGTACGGTCGCCGCCCATTTTTCGAATTTCTCCACATCGTCCGCAGGTCCGGTTATGTACTTCTCGTCAATGCCGTTCGCGCGCATCGCCCGCCATTTGTAATGGTCGCCCTCGAGCCAGAGCTGCGTAATGCTCCGGAACACGGCATCTTCGGCAATGATGCGCGGAGAAAGGTGGCAATGGTAATCCAGGATGGGCATGGATTCCGCATACTCATGATAGAGCACCTGCGCCCATTTCGTAGGCAGGAGAAACTCATCCCCTGTATAGCCCATATGCCATGTTCTCCTTATCGTTACCGCCGGTGTTGTACGGAAAACGGATTTATCTCATCATCACCACTTTGCACTGGTGCTGCTCTGTACCGCGCCTGAGCGAGAGGATGAATATACCTGGTGCTATAGTCCGGTCAGGGATTTCAAAATCCGAGCCGTTTCTTATCGCATAAACACCCACAGTTCTTCCCCTTATGTCCCGCAGAACCACGCAATAGTCATCCTTCCGTGAAAACATAATTCTTATTTTGCCTCGCGCCTGGCGTACGCTGAAGCTGAAGCGGTTTTTCTGAACAAGCCCGGACTGAGCGTGCCGCGTTCCCGTCAGGATGGAAGAAACCCCCAGAGTAACCGGCCCCAGAAGCCCTTTGCCGATGCCGGTTCTGTTCCAGCGGCTGGCGACCCGCACGACAAGCTGATTGCTCCCTGTCTTCAGCAATCCCGTCACATAGACGCGGTACGGCGGTTTCCACGTATACCCGGCCTTAGTGCCGTTCATCGTCACTTCGGCGATATCATACATGGTGCCGAGATCAAGCACGACGTCCCTTCCGGCCTGCGGCAGAGACGTCAGGTTGAACGCCAGCGAATACTGCCCGACCCCGACAAAGGTCGATGATAAACCGGCGACGCTTGTCCAATCTGTCAGGGTTGTCAGGTTGATCGTGTCGACCGGCGTCCGGAAATTATCATTGAAAACCACCTGCCACGTTCCGGTAATCGTCTGAAGCGTGGTGTAATACAGCGAATCAAGATTGGGCGACACCGCAGGTTTGTCCCGGCGCAGTATGATTATTCTCGAGTCATTCGCATTGCCGTTGAGATTAACTGTCGTATACACGCCGTCGCTCGTGAAATTCAGCGGAGTGATCCTGCCGGTGGCAGCGTCCCACTCCTCGGCCTTGCCCACGGCCCTCAGCCGCCACGTACCTGAAGCGCCGCCGTTGTTATCGAGGAAAAACAGCTCATAGTCGTCGCCGCGCCGCTGCTGGAACGGGAACTCTCCGGCCACTTTCTGCCACGCGGCAGGGCCGATTACCTGCGCATTGATATTCAGAGAGCTCAGCACCGCATCCGGCGTGTCGTACCTGGTGCTCCAGACCTTTCCCGAACCGACCGCGACAGGCCCGGTACCGGTGATGACATCGTAGATCCTGCTTTTAATAGCCGCCATTTCGGTGTTCACCGCCGCATACTGGCCACCGTAATAATACGGCGTGGTCCCGACCACCATACCGTTCGTAAACAGCACATTGGCGCCGGCTCGTAGTATCGTATCAAGCTTGCGCAGCGTCTCGACATACCGTACCGTGTCCTTGACAATAAGGAGTTTGTAGCTGACCGTGGGTGTGGTTATCGCCCCGGCGGTTATGCTAAAAGTATTCTGGAGAAATCCCGCTTCGCTGCACGGGTCCTCTTTTATCTCGCTGTTGGAATATCCTATGGAGGTGTCCCGGCCCATGGACAGCACTTCCACGACCGGCTTGCCCTGCTGCAGAACATACGAATTGTTGGCAACGTAGTCGGCAAATCCGCGGAATAACGGGAAGAAGGGGTGCCAATGGTTGAACTTGCTTGACGCACGGAAATTTCTCGTCCAGGCCCGGTTCGACGGCGCGTAGGTATACCCGTGCATCATGATCTTGTTGGCGCCCGCACCCATGATGTTGTTCATTGCCTGGTTCATAAGTTTTATGGACGGGTTGTTGGTATCCCCGTCGCCGTCGAGCCGGGTGAAGCTTTCGCACGAGACGATCTGCCTTCCATAAAGGTTGGCACCTGCGCGGGCCTTCTGGCCGTAATGGATCCTGCCGAGCGGTCCTGCGTTAGGTGCCGCCAACCCTCCGTAATTCTCAAATTCCGGTATATCGGCATTTCCGTAATTATCCGCCCAGTAATACCAGTCATGACCTTCACCTCTGAATATGAGTCCCTTCTGCGCAGCCCACTGCCGGGCGCCGCCGAAACCGTACCGGGCGAAACACCTGCCGCGCGCGGCATTGTATTCGGCAGCCACGCGTATGCCGTCTCCCTGCGTCGATTTATAAAAAAGAACAGGAAGATACTTGATAAGATTCCATTTCCGCAAGACCTGAAACTGTGTGCCGAAATTGCGGCCGATACCGGATCCGTAGTCTTCGAGATTATCGCAGTAAATCCCCTTGAACGTTGTTCCGATGAGTGAACTGCTCAAGCTGTTCAGCACCGGCTGGATCAGCCAGTTCAACTGCGCGTGCACCGAACCTGAATCTTCAAATCCTACGGTCGGGCCGTTATTGTCAGGCTGAGGACCGTCAGGGTCTCCACCATATTTGACCGGCTGAAGCCAGAACCCGCTCAATATCCACTCCCCGGAAGGTACGGTAACAGTGATCGTATTGTTTGCTCCCACATTCTGTGTCAATACGTTTGCCGAATCGATCACCGGATCTATCGAACCCGGCGTCGCGGTACGCGTCAGTGTGACCTGCCACAATCTTCCGTCGGCGTTCAGGGTCGGCTGCGGAACCGCGCCGGTCCATGTTTGCGGTCCGGTCAGCCGCGTGCTCTGGTACAGCACGGAACAGCTGGCGGCATTCACCATCTGTTCCGGTCCGTTGTAACACCACGGCCACGCGGTTCCGGGGTTTACGAATACCTCCATGCCCAGGTTCGAGGCCACATGTATCAATGCCGTCACGTTTCTCACCCACTGCGCGCTCCCAAGTGCCACGGTTGCGCCGCTTGCCGCGGCGTAAACGCCGACCTCCTCGACCGCCATGATACCCTGATCCTTCATCTGCTGCAGCTGCCAGGCCAGTTCCGCACTGTCAACCTGGCTGCCCCACCACCAGTACCGGACGCCCATCCGGTACTGTGCCGGCGGATTGCCGAAGCCGCTTTCAAGCTGCGCCGCAGTCTGGGCTGGTGTATTTCCTGTCCACAGCGCATTGAAACACAGAAGGAATGCCGCAGAAAGCAATCTGTTCGGCTTCATACCCTCTCCCCTCCTAACGGTACGAACACTCGGAAACTATTTCATGTCTGTCAATGGCAGTTTTACC
>CAISVC010000268.1 GCA_903888815.1 uncultured Fibrobacterota bacterium | reverse complement strand
GGTGTGGTTGTTCTCGATGCTGCTGTGTGGGGCGGCTTTCGGTCAGGTGGATACCAATGCCCACCACTTCTGGATGATGACCTATTTCTGGAATAGTGCGGAAGGTGCGGGTCCGCGCCTTGCGTTCAGTTCGGACAGCGCTACCGGAATACAGTGGCAGAAATATAATAACGAAGCGGTGCTTTTCGCGCCATCCCTGCCCGCCCCCAATAATCTGTGCCGCGATCCGATGATCGCGTTTGATGCGACCAACAAAGTATTTCATATGGTCTGGACAGTTGCGTGGACCGGAACAATAATAGGACATTCATCCTCAAAAAACCTGAAAAACTGGACTACTCAGGTGGGTTTGCCTGTCGCAGCCAACATTCCCGGTACGACGTGTTGCTGGGCGCCGGAGATATTCTGGGACGATGTCCAGAGCAAATGGATGATTTACTGGTCCACTGATGTTAACAATACCGGGAAACGGATCTGGAGTGTAACGACGACCAATTTCTCGACATTGAGTGCACCGGTAAAAATCTTCGATCCGGGTTATACTGTCATTGATGCGGACATACTCAAGGTCGCGGCGGGAAACTATTATATGGTTTTTAAAGACGAACGTAACAGTTCGGGTTCACTTGTGGCAAAAAATATTCATTATACAACTTGCTCGACCCCGCAAGGAGCCTATAGCACCGCTGTTTCCGCGGCAATTGCCAATACCGGTACGGAAGGACCTTGTCTTATCAAAGTCGGAGACGATTATCGATGCTATTTCGATCCGTTCAGCACTACTACAACGTATCGGATGGTTCACACGACTAATCTGGCAACCACTTCCAGCCCGTGGCCGGATGGCGGAATACTCAAGAGCGGAACGGCTAATTTTACCTACAGTCACAGCAATATAATAGAGGTTCCGCGCTCATTTGTCATGTTTATGCTTTTTAATAAGCCGCTGCAGCCCAGTGATACAACTCCTAATACCTCAATTAATTATTTCCCCACTCTCAAGCCCCGTTCGAACATGTATAACGAGGGAAATCCGTCTTTCGTGAAAATGTTCGACCTGTCCGGAAGGCTGGTTTCTATTGATCGGATCGGCCAGGGAGAGATACTGGGAGCAAGCTATGGCCGTCTGCCGGCCGGGTTTTATATCCGGACTGCGGGCAGCATGAAAAACAAGATGGCGAAGGTTACGAAATAAAGGTTGTTAGAAAAGCAGGGGGGGGCCGTAAAGTCGGCGAGTTTTTACTCGCCGGCTTTTTCTTTGACGTTCAATAGGCGCATTGTGATAGGCCCAATTATTTCCATTTTTGGTCTCATTAACTACTGGTGTGCACATTGATAATCCGGAGATGGCGGAAATTAATTACCAATGGGTGATTAAAAGCGCTCCTGAAAGCAGACAGGCTCGTGATGCGGAAGTAATGATGCAGCATCTCGGCGAGCCGATGCCGGGCAGTGAGGAACTTCAGGCTGAGTCGAAGCGCCGGGGTAAAAGTTGAGTTATTTTTTTATTCGCTGAAAAGGAGGAGTTATGAAAGCGATGCTACGTAAGGCAGTATTCATGGCAGCTATTTTTTCAGGCGCTTTATTCGCCGCAGTCCCCGGAACGTGGAACCCGCGCGGCATCGGTGGTGGCGGGTCGATGTATTCTCCGAGCATAAATCCTGCCGACGATAACGAATTCTACGTGGCCTGCGACATGAGCGAACTGTTTCACACCACTGACTGGGGCGCGAGCTACACAACCATACCGTTTTACAGGATTCAGGGCGCCAACAACGCAAAAGTATGTTTTACCTCGAATCCGCTTGTCCGCTACTGCATCTCGTATGCAAGCGATATGGCGCGGCCGGTCAAAAGCACTGACGGCGGCCAGACATGGACGGTTCTTACCGGCAATCCGGATGACGGCGAAGAGACCTACGGTATCTTCGCCGATTTCAATCATTCGGACCGCGTGATAATCTCATACTACGGCGCTGTTTACTTTTCCGGCAACGGCGGCGCGGCTTTCACCGATATTCATGACGCGGTCAACACAGGAGCTGGTGTGGTACTGGGCGGCGCGTTCTTTACAGGCGATACCATTGTCCTCGGGACCAACGACGGGCTTATCGTATCCGCGGACGGCGGCGCGCACTTTAACGTTATCGCGGTTGCGGGAATACCTGCGGGGCAGGCGATTTTTTCTTTTGCAGGCGCGAAACAGGGGAGCAGCATCCGTTTCTTCTGTTGTACCGCCAATGCCGCGGATATCTATGTCGGTATACCGGGCTCCGACTACGGGGGTTTCATGCAGGGCGTGTACAGCCTTGACTGGCCGGGCGGAAGCTGGGTGTCGCGTATGAACGGCATCACCGCAGGCAGCGATTTTCCCATGTACGTGGCCACGGCGTCGAATGATGTGAATATCGCTTATCTCGGCGGCAGCACCGGAGACCCGCTGGTGCTGAAAACCTCGAACGGCGGCGCAAGCTGGTCGCATGTGTTCAATACCGCCAATAACCAGAACATCGTCACCGGCTGGAGCGGTGCGGGCGGCGACCGGGGCTGGGGATACGGCGAATGCGTATTCGGTATCGCGGCGGCGTCCTTTAATACGGATAAGGTCATTATTTCGGACATGGGTTTTGTCCATACAACCTCGGACGGCGGTGTAACCTGGCGGCAGGCGTACGTATCGGCTGCAGACCAGCATCCTGCCGGCAGCCCGACGCCGGCCCGGCACTATTACCACAGTGTTGGCCTTGAAAACACCTCCTGCTGGCAGGTATTCTGGTCCGACAGCACGCACCTGTTCGCGCCTTTTACGGACATCCGCGGCGTACGGAGCGCCGACGCCGGCGTGACCTGGTCGTTCGATTACACGGGGTATACCGCCAACACCATGTACCGTATTGTTAAGAGCAGCGGCGGGACACTCTATGCCGGCACTTCCGGCATCCATGATATGTATCAGAGCACGAGGCTCGCGGACGCCCAGTTAGATGCCAATGATGCGGACGGCAACATCATCTTTTCCACAAATCAAGGCGCGACATGGCAGGTTCTGCATGCTTTTAATCACCCGGTGTTCTGGATCGCGCTCGATCCCCATAACCAGAACACCATGTACGCGAGCGTGGTGCATTCGACGCTGGGAGGAGTATTTGTCACGCACGATCTTCAGAACGGCGCAGCCTCAACCTGGACAAGGCTGCCGGTTCCGCCGCGCACCGAAGGCCACCCGGCCTGCATCGCGGTCCTGAACGACAGCACGGTCGTCTGCACCTATTCCGGCCGCCGCACCGCGGCAGGGTTCACGGCGAGTTCCGGGACGTTCGTGTACACGCCGTCCGTAAACACTTGGACAGACGTTTCGCACAGCGGCATGTATTACTGGACAAAAGATATAGTAGTCAGCCCTTTCGACGCGGCCCAGAATACCTGGTACGTTTGCGTGTTCAGCGGCTGGGGCGGCCCTCCCAACGGCCTGGGGGGGCTGTACAGGACCGTCAGCCGCGGACAAACGTGGACGAAAATCAGCGATCTCGACCGCATGACCTCGTGCACCTTCAATCCGGCCGACCCTACCGAATTATATGTCACGACCGAAACAACGGGACTCTGGCACAGTTCGAACATCAACGCCGCGACTCCGGCCTTTTCCCGCATCGACAGCTATCCGTTCCGGCAGCCCGAACGGGTGTTCTTTAACCCCTACAATCAAAGTGAAATCTGGGTCACGAGCTTCGGCAACGGCATGCGGGTGGGGTCCGCGGTTCCGCCGTCAGTCATCACGAAGAAAAAATCATTGCCCGACGGACATGGACTTATCGCCCGGTATACCGCGGGGAAGATAACCATTGATCTGGGCGGAACTGTCGGCACAGGTGAACGGGTTATGGTCGCTTCGCTTGACGGCAGATGCATTTATTCCGCGAAGGTCCGGCAGCCGGGCAGGGTTACGCTCAATGTAGGACCGCTCAGTGCCGGACTGTATCTGGTGTCAGCGGGGGAGGCGCGGAAGTCGATGGTGGCGGTCGGTCTTCCCCGGCAGTGATCATTCAAATTGCATATTGAGCGGCAGCCCCTACTTCTGCTCCTGAATGCGGGTGGATTTGCCCGTGCGCTTGCGAAGGTAAAAAAGCTTCGCCCGGCGCACCCGTCCGTGCTTGACCACCCTGATCTCGGAAATCAGAGGCGAGTGGATCGGGAAAATACGTTCCACAAAAACATTGCCCGACGACTTCCGCACCGTGACCGTAGTCCCGGTACCTATTCCCCGTGACTGGATCACGGTGCCCTGGAACTGCTGGACCCGCTCCTTGTCCCCTTCCTTGATGCGCAAGGAAATGGAGATGGTATCACCCGGTTTATATTCGACTTTCCGGTCCACCAGTTGTTTTCGCTCAACTGCTCTGATGATTTCCTGCACACAAACCTCCTGGTTTATTATTTGAGAGATATTTTCGTAGTCAGAATCCCGAATTTCGAATCTCGAAATCCGAATTCAAAAGATTATATGAGTTCGCGTCGTTATTTTCGGATTTAGGATTTCGAATTTCGAATTTTATCATTTATTCTTTCCTCATATTCTTTCCACAGATCCGGCCTTCTTGCCCTGGTATTTGCCAGTGCCTGCTCTTCTTTCCATGCTTTGATGTTGACATGATGGCCGCTTAAAAGGATCTCCGGCACCCTGTTCCCTTCGAACTCTTCGGGCCTGGTGTATTGCGGATAGCTCAGCAGCCCGTTATACAGAGAGTCGGCCTCGGCGCTTTCCCGGTCATTCAGGACTCCGGGAATAAGCCGGGTCACCGCATCGACCAGGACCATTGCCGGTACTTCCCCGCCTGAGAGCACATAATCGCCGATCGAGATTTCGCGGTCGATATACCGCTCCCTGATGCGCTGGTCAATGCCCTTGTACCGGCCGCACAGGATGATAAGCGCCTGCTCGCTAAGCAGCGACTCCACGACCGGCTGGCGCAGCAGTTCTCCCTGCGGCGTCAGGAAAATCACTTTAGGGTTCAGCGACGAGAGCCGCTCCTTGCCGGCCTTTATGGCGGCGGCAAGCGGCGCAGGCTTCAGGAGCATTCCCGCGTCCCCGCCGTAAGGGTAATCATCGACGGTGCCGTGCCGTTTGTCACCGGAGTAGTCCCGGATATTGTGAATCTCGATCGTGACCAGCTTCCGTTCCTGCGCACGTTTGATGATGCTGTCGGCAAACGCCCCTTCGAACATGCCGGGAAACAGCGTCAGGATATCAAAGAACATATTCCATCCGATCTGCAGAAGACCGTTTTCACTGCAGCAGCTCCTCGACGAATGATTGACGAACAGTAATACGCCTACCTGCCTTATCGACCGCGAGGATCGCCTGATCCGAGAGCGGCAGCATCAGGGAACGGCTCCCTGCCAGCTCAACCTCAAGGGTGCTCGTGGACGGAAAATCATGCACCTCGATGACCGTTCCGAGAAGCGCGCCGTCCGAATCAGAATACACCGCCATGCCTTTGAGCTCGAAATGGTAATAAGCGTTACCCGGAAGCTCCGGCAGCGCCCCTTGTTCGATGTAAATGAACGAACCCCGCAATCCTTCGACCGCGGTCCGGTCGTTTTTCCCGTTGAATCTGCACCGGCAGCCGTTCGGCTGCACAACAATCTCCCCCAGCGTTGCGTTCTCCGCGCTTGCGGGATCTTTGCCCATACGGACAGTACAGGGCGGCTGCAGTCCTGCAAACGTTTCGCCGAAAGGCTCTATTGCACAGAACCCTTCAAGCCCCACCGGCCGTTTGACGATGCCGATCGCTATCCATTCCGCCGAAGGCATACGTTACCGCATTACTGCGTGGAATCCGGTTATGCGCTCTTTTTCTCCCGTTTGGGCTTCGCTTTCCGTTTGCGTTCCGGCAGCCGCTCGATGTTAAGCGACTCGGCGGGAAGGCCTTTGGAGAGCGCATTAATTTTTTCGTACGCTCGGTCCTGCTTGAGCAGATTGGCGATGGTTTCGCTCGGTTCGGCACCCTGCTTGAGCCAATAGGCGATGCGATCCAGTTTGAACTGAAACTTTTTCGGATTCGCCTGCGGATCATAGGTTCCGATATTTTCGAGAAACCAGCCGTCCCGCTTCTTGCGGCTGTCAATTACCACGACGCGGTAACGCACGATCTTCTTTCTGCCCGTCCGGGCCAAACGAATTTTTACCGACAAAAGGTGCTCCTCATGGAAATGGTGATTAATTGATTAGAAAAGAAAAAGTAAAATCTATTTTATTAATTAGTCCCGCCGGGGGAAAGGGGGAATTCAAGTCTCTTGTTAAAACGGCGGCAGGCTTCTCATGGCAGCCGCCTGCCCCCTTTTCCCCGCGATCTTGGTCATCCGCTTCATCATGACTTTGAGCGTATCGAACTGCTTAAGCAGCCTGTTGACGTCCTGCACCGTGGTGCCGCTGCCTGCCGCGATGCGCCGCCTCCGCTGCCCGTCGATAAGCTGCGGCCTGTCCCGTTCCGTAACCGTCATCGAGCAGATCATCGCATCTATTTTTTCAAAAGCCCGGCCGTCCATTTCCGCGCCGGAGAGCTGATTGCCGATGCCCGGAATCATGGACACGAGCTCGCCCGGCGACCCCATTTTCCTGATCTGCCTGAGCTGATCCAGAAAATCCTGAAGGGTGAACAGGTTCCTCCGGATCTTCTTTTCAAGCCTGGCGTTTTTTTCAAGATCGACCGTCTCCTGCGCCCGCTCGACAAGCGACACGATGTCGCCCATGCCGAGAATGCGGGACGCGATACGGTCGGGATGGAACTGTTCCAGGCCGTCCGGCTTTTCACTCACGCCCACGAACTGCACGGGCACTCCCGCCGCGTCAAGGATCGAGAGCGCGGCGCCGCCCCGGGCGTCGCCGTCCATTTTGGTCAGGATGACACCGGTGAAACGGATCTCTTTGTGGAACTCCGCGGCCGTATTCACCGCGTCCTGACCGGTCATGGCATCGGCCACGAAAAAGACTTCGTCGGGTTTCGCCGCTTCGCCGATCGCTTTCAGCTCCGCCATCATCCCTGCGTCGATGTGGAGACGTCCGGCGGTATCGATGATAACGAGCGTATGTCCCTCGCGCTTCGCATGCGCGAGCGCGTTATTTACAATGTCAACCGGTTTCGAACTCCGGTCTGCAAACACCGGTATCGCCAGCGCCCTGCCGAGCGTTTCGAGCTGATCGATTGCGGCGGCGCGGTGCGTGTCGCACGCGACCAGGAGCGGCCGGTGGCCCTGCTTGCGGTAGAACAGCGCCAGCTTGGCGCACGCCGTGGTTTTACCCGAGCCCTGAAGGCCGGCGAGCACCACGGTGTTGGTCCGGTTCGTATGGAACCGGAGCTGCCGCGCCGTGCCGCCCATGAGGCCGGCGAGCTCGTCGTATACCAGTTTGATGAACTGCTGGCCCGGCGTAATGCTCTGCAGCACTTCGGCGCCGACCGCCTTTTCCTGCACGCTCTGGCAGAACTTCTTCACCACGCGGTAGTTGACGTCAGCCTCAAGGAGCGC
>CAISVC010000267.1 GCA_903888815.1 uncultured Fibrobacterota bacterium | reverse complement strand
GTCGTGTTTTCGTCGGGCATGAGCGCGATAACGACCACCATACTGTCGCTCGTCAAGACCGGCGACCATATATCGTCATCACGGACGACTCCTACAAGAAGACGCTCGAGTTCTGCCGCTCCTATCTCAAGCGGTTCGGCGTCGAGTGCACCATCGTACCGTTCGGCGACTACAAGCTGCTCGACGCATCCATCAGGAAGAACACAAAGTTCATCTTTTCCGAGTCGCCGACCAATCCTTATCTCAATATTTTCGATCTGTTTAAACTTAAAAAAATCGCCGATAAGCACCGTATATTAACGCTCATCGACAGCACGTTCGGCACACCGTACAATCAGCGGCCGCTCGAATTCGGGATCGACCTTGTGCTTCAGAGCGGAACCAAGTATCTTGCCGGCCATAACGATATCCTTGCCGGTGCCGTGCTCGGGCGTAAGGAACTCGTGGATGAAATCAGGGGTCTGCATAAGTCGATGGGTGGGGTCATCGATCCGCACTGCTGTTATCTGCTGCTCCGGGGGCTCAAGACGTTTCCGCTGCGGGTTGCAAAGCAGAATGAAACCGGTCTGCGCGTCGCGCGGTTTCTTGAGACGCATCCCATGGTGCAAAAGGTATACTATCCGTTTCTCGAGTCACACCGCCATTACCATATTGCCCGTGAACAGATGACCGGCGGCGGCGGGGTGGTCACCTTTGAAATCAAGGGCTCAATAACGACATCAAAACGGTTTCTTGACGCGCTGAAATTGTGTTTCATCGGACCGAGCCTTGGCGGAGTGGAAACGCTTATTACCCATCCGGCGCTCGTTTCGTATTACGATTATACGCGTGCCGAGCGCTATAAACTCGGTATTACCGATACACTATTCAGGCTGGCGGTGGGGATCGAAGATGCTGAAGATATTATTGACGACCTGAAAAATGCGCTTGAGGCATGTGGGAAAAAGTAGGTATTGGACGGCTTTATGGAAAAGCAATGGGCAGGTGCAGGAAGCAGCGCGACGGTTCTTTTCCTCATGCTTCTGGCATATTCGGCGCCCCTGAAGCATCATTCCGAATCTGCGCAGACGTTTTCCGCTCCTCAAACCATAGAAATAGATGCCTGGCCGGGCCAATGGTTTGTGCTGCTGGAAAAACCGGCGCTCTATTGCAGCTACGGCTATGAATTGTATACCTGTCCGCAGCTTGATGCATGTCACGACGCTGTTGATACGGCCGTAGCAACAAAATATCATCGCGTGATGTGCGGGAAATTCGCCGGCCACCGTTTGAAGGCGCTTTCAATAGAACAGCGGGGTAAGGAATGGCTTGTCACATTCGAGGATTCGCTTGCCGGAAAGAAATTCTATGCAAAAACCGCCGAAGGCGTTTGTCATGAAGTCGCATTTGAAAATGACCGGGATGCGGCATTAAAGCGCTGGCAGGGAAGGATTGTATTTTCAGCACGGGGTTTTATCACTTCATTTCAGAACGGAAAAGCTCTGACAATCAAGGTGCGTCTTCAGGATTCCCTTCGTGTAAGCGATGTGCGTTTCGGCCTTACCCCGCTTCCGACAAAACCGCTTTGGCTCATGGTCGAAACGTCCGGAGGGGAAAAAGGCACTATTCCCCTTTATTACAGCTGGACTAACGTTAAAAAAGAGCTGCGCCACGACGGAAATCCCTGGGATGACGATCTCTTTGAGAACAATCCGGAAAATATTTACAAAGTGGATACTGCTGCCTGGAATATCATCAATGAGCACCATGTCCGCGTGGGCATGACGCGGGATGAAATCCGCTTGAGCTGGGGCCGTCCTTACCGGAAGAAAACCGAAACCTATAAAGGCGAATGCTGGGTCTATGAGAAGCAGTGCCTCTATTTTGATGATAAAGAATTGACCGCCATTGAAGAGATCAGGGGAAATGCCAAATGACGGAAGCCATCGTATGATGAAATACATTGTAACTTTTATCGCGGGCATTCTTCTTGCAGGCAGTATTGTTTTTTTAATCATGCGGCATCAATCACAGCGCCAGGGGGATGTGTCGGCAGCGGGGGAGCTGATTGCCGCCGGAGAAGCTGTGGAAAAAAGAATACAGGAAACGACACGGGATGTCGCGCTGCGCCTTTCCGCGTTTGCACGGGAAGTGGCGGCAGATCAGCTGTTTTCGCTCCGTCTATTAGCAGAGAACAGCGTTTCGGCGCCCGAAGTAACCGGCAAAGCGGCGCAGTTCCTGAAACCCATGGG
>CAISVC010000266.1 GCA_903888815.1 uncultured Fibrobacterota bacterium | reverse complement strand
CGCAGCAGTTCCCGTTCAAACTCGCCTTTCCAGCTTGTCGTGATGAAAATTTTCGTATCATTGATCCTGTTTTTTCTCACCCACCGCGCTATGCCCATGCCTCCGAGGTTATGAAGGCAGAGCGACGCGAAAACCGCGTCATACTGAAACCGCTGCAGTTTTTCCATGCCCGTCTCGGCGGTCCCGGCGGTCGAAACGTCGCACCCCAGTTTCGATAAACACAGGGCCAGCGTTTCACACAGATCAGCATTGTCGTCAATGACCAATACATTAAAACTATCTTTCATGACAGGTGTAACTAATCAGCTATTTGTATGCCATGAACGGCCTTACCGCGCTATCAGCATACCTGATAAAGCTTTGGAGAATACGATAATCACGGATTGCGGGCTTTGAAAAATGCAAAATACAGGTACTTTTTACTGAAACAGGGCAATACCCCTAAGGTTCGTTGATCTGCAGGGGCTTGAACGTGCGTCTTCCTGACAGGCTGTTTTTCCCGCAGCATAAAAATTGCTCATCACGCACCGTCTCCTGTACAAATCTTCCGCCTGCCGGAAGATTTTTGATTTTATCTGCCGCCGTTAAAAATAGTATATTAATTTTCGTCCTCGAAATGAGCGCACATGGCATACAATAACGTCGCGAGGGAGGGGACACTGCCGTATTCCGCGTGCCTGCCATGGGTGAATAAATCCGCAGTCATACGGCCGGTTGCCGCTTGAGGCGGCTGTTAACCGTTTGAAGCAAAGGTGCGTTTCTGCCATGGTTATAGCAACTGTAAAAGGAGAACCAATGCGTCGGACAGGGCTGTTGCTTATTCCGGTTTTTTTCCTGCTGCCGTTCGCCGCCGGGGTGGAGGGATATGATTTCCCGATCAAGGACTCGGCGCTTTCGTTTTCGGGCGTCATTGATTTCAGCACCGGCGAGATCATGACCGGAATGTACATGGCGATGAAAGGCAACGGAAGCTATGCAATTAATTACCCTGCCACCATAGACCACGCCTGGTTCGGCGAGCCGCTGGCGCGGCTCAATCTGGACTTCAGGCCCGACGAAAAAATCAAAGTGTCGATCGGTTTTGAAAGCACTATCCTGCTGACCACGTTCCCGGCGGACCTTAAGACTTCCATTTCCAGCAACGGGATGACGTCGGTGCTTCCCCAGTACATGGACTGGCGCCTGCACCAGGCGCAGGGGATTTTCTCGCTCATCGACGACGAGGCGACGACCCTTACCCTGGCGCTCGGCCTCATGCCGTATAAATACAACCCCGACGTGCGGAACCTGGGCGAATTCCTGTTCAGGAGCGGGACCTATCCGTTCTTTCTTGTCAATGACTTCAATTTTCCGCTCGCCCGGATTTCGGGACTCCGCCTCAATTACACCCGCGAATCCGGGAGCATAAAATTCACCTTTGACCAGTTCGTCCGCGTGGAACGGAATTTCCCGCCGCTCAACGACCTTTCGCTGACCTCGATCGCGGGAGTAAACCTGATGAAAATCCTTGACGTCGGCGCCGGCGTGGACCTGGCGCGGTTCGTCGCCTGGGACCGGCGTTTAACGACGCCCACCCTGGCGCGCTATGTGACGAGCCCGGGCGACACCGGCCGCTACACGTTCAAAGGCACCAAGCTGATGGCGCGCGCGACGCTTGATCCGTTCGGAACCGTGCGGGGTGACGGGGAATCGGTCATCGGCGAAATCATGGGCGAAAACGGCGGAAAAATTTACGGCGAAATCGCCATCATCGGTCTTGAGAACTACCCGGTTAGCCATGAAATGCTGGGAATGGATTCGGTCAACCGGTGGGGATACACAAAGATCGCGGAAAGGATGCCGTGGGCGGCGGGGTTCACTATCCCGGTGTGGAAACTCCTTGACGTCTGCGCGTTTGAGCTCGAGCGGTATCCGGCGCCGTACCCCAACGATTATTTCCAGGCTTTTTATAATCACGGCCTGCCGATCCCGGCATGGCTCCAGAATTACCGCAACGACACCACCGGATACGGTTCCGGGGTTTACAGCATCAAGCGGTGGTACTGGTCGCTGTACATGAAAAAACGGATTGCCGGACATTTGAGCATGATCGGGCAGATATCCCGCGACCATATGCGGTGGGACGTTAATCTGGGGAACGAGAGCAACTACGCATCCGAGGAAATCATGCCGAAGCCGGGACAGTGGGCCTGGCGGGCCGGCCTGGTATTTGAGTTCTGATGCGGTACACAGGCGCCCCGTCACCAGTCAAAAGCGAGGAAAGGAACACCCATGCGTTCAATCAGCAAGGTCATGACCCTTCTCTGTTTCCTGACAGGAGCGGCAGTGACCGCGCAACCGGAAGATACGGCGGCAGCCGGAAAGCTTTCGCTGTCAGGGAAACTGGAATTCGAAGCGGCTGAACTGATCAAAGCCAGGCTGTCTCCCTGGGGCGCGCCCTCTCCGGGCATGGCCACCACGGTTGACCATATATGGTTCGGTCATACGATAGGAACGATCAACCTTGCGAGCAGCCCGTCCGAAAATTTCAAGGTGCGCACCGGCTTCGAGTTCCGCCAGTATATGACCATGCAGCCCATGACCCTCGGCACGAACGACCCGTTTTTCGGCAATACCTACTGGAACGGGTTCTATGTCCGCGAATGCCAGGGAATTTTTTCCTTGTTGAAGAACGAGTCCGTTGCCGTGGAAATGG
>CAISVC010000265.1 GCA_903888815.1 uncultured Fibrobacterota bacterium | reverse complement strand
TCCAGCCGTCAAGCGTATACCCTGCATAATTGAACATGGCCGCGGGCAGCAGCACACGGTCAAATCGTTGTTTCCCGCAAACCTTTCGTATTGCACGGATCACATCGCGTGCAGTAAGAAGGCCGGCAACGGTCACCGACTCTCCGAAAAAACGATTCGCCACCGGCTCGGCACGCATCACGGCGCCCGGGCAGATGGCCACCGCTTCGTCTGCGATCGCGCTCAGAAACGGGAATGCGGAACAGGAGGTCATGAGAAGATACCTTTCCCTTGTGCGCCCCGGTTTTTCCGTGAATTTCCGTTTATGGCTTTTCGCAGTCTTCCAGTTATCAAGCAACTGCCGGACAAGTCCGACCCCGTTTTCAATCTGAGGATACTCTTCATAATAAGCGGCCGGAGGTATGGCCCTGCACGCCTTGAGAAAGAATTCATCCGCAAGGAAAAGGCGGCGCTTTCCGTGACATGACCTGTCGCTGTCGCTCAAGGTACCGATATTCGTGCAGATCTCCCGTGCGTTTGCACCATCAACCGGCTTCAGCGGAAAGGCGCGAAACCTGGTCAACCCCACCGGTACCACTGCAATCGAAATAAGATTCGGGCCGAGCGAAAAAAGATCTTTGACGGTTGCCATAAGTATCGCGCCGTCGTTATATCCGGGACAAACGACAATCTGTGTGTGGAACTGAATATTATTTTGTGCTAAGAACGAGAGTTGCTCCATAATCGGCGATGCACGCCGTATACCGAGCATGCGGCTGCGGACGAGCGGATCGGTCGCGTGCACCGAGATAAAGAGCGGCGACAGGCCTATGCGCACGATCCGGCGCAGATCCGCAGCGCCGGCGTTCGTAAGCGTGACATAGTTGCCGTTTAAAAAAGAGTGGGTCAGGTCTTCGTCTTTTATATACAGCCGCCTGCGCAAGCCCCGCGGCATCTGGTCAATAAAGCAGAAAATGCATCTGTTGGCGCAGCGCCGTATGGCTTTCTCGTAAAATTCGATTTCCGGAAAACTTCCCGGCGTGCGTTCAACAGTAAGGGTGCGGTGCCTGTTGTTTCTTATTATGTCAAGCAACAACCGCGGGGACGCCGCAAAAAACCGGAAATCGAGCTCATCGACAACTGTCTGTCCGTTGATTGCCGTGATCCGGTCGCCTTTCCGCACCCCTGCCGCGTAAAAGGCGGAACGTGGCGACACGGTCCTGATTGTTAAGTTCCCGGTATTGTTATAACCCATGGAGCGTCTGCCGTGATCAATGGTGCAACTCCCGCAACTGCTGGTAAAAATACGGCAATGCAAATAAAAAGAGGGGATGTCTCTGCGCTATCCCCTCTTTAAATTTTCAGCGTATTGACCGGTTACAGGAACAGGTCCTTTACCTTTGACCAGTTTGTTGCCTTGGGCTTGATGTTGGTGACGGCTTTTTTCTCGCCGGTGGAAGGGGTCGCTTTAATGCCTTGCGATACAGAATCCTGTTTTGAAGTGGTGTCAATAACCTGCGCAAAAGTTATGACAGCCGAGGCGCCCATCAAAAGAAATATCTTGATTATTTTTCCCATAGCTTTTATTACTCTAAAAACAGTGCCATCGTATAATATAACAACTTTTCCCCTGGAGTGCAACTTTTTTTTTACATTTTTTCAATCGTTCATAGTGCAGATTCCGGCACCCTGTATATCCCCCTCCCTGTAATTACGGTTTCCCGTTTTCAGATATTGATATCCCAATGTGTTTTTTATTGTATTTTCATGTACAATAACGGGGTGTAGCGCAGCCTGGTAGCGCACGTGGTTTGGGACCACGGTGTCGCTGGTTCGAATCCAGTCACCCCGACCATGGTAAATTCGCATTTTTTGGGTATTTCAGCTGATTTTCTGCGCCCTTAGCTCAGCTGGATAGAGTTACGGATTTCTAATCCGTAGGTCGCAGGTTCGACTCCTGCAGGGCGTACCATTAAAAAGCTCTGGATCCCTGTAAAATCAGAGGGTTCAGAGCTTTCTTGTTTTCCCATGCTCACAGGGTCACGGACTGCATTATACGCTTAAATACGCCCGAATACGTGTAAAAACCGTACACTTGACCGTACACTGTACGGTTTACCATTCGTCAACTTTTTTCATAGCTATCCCCCCCGATTCCACGTCTTCCCGGACACGGACGGATTACGGCAAAACCGTACACTTACACTGTACTACGCGGAAATACCCTGTTGAGGGGAGGAAGGACAATCTGGTCGGCTTGGAAGAGATCCGGCCTTTGATGGCCGCTGTAGTAAGCAGTTTCTCCAGATTGCGGGCATAAGGGGCGGAATGTGTCCATAGGTTATATTCAATATGTCCATTTCGGACTAATACATGTTAGAGGCAGCAAGTAGTATGACGAAAAAAATACTTTTTCTGGTTTTCGCAATTTATTGCTTGTGCAAAGCTGATGTGCCGTATGATCCGTATTATGATAATAATGATAACAATAATTCATTATTAGGCAATGTAGAAACTTTGGGAAGTTATGAAATCTACTTTAATAAAAACAATTTAAGCTGCTTATTTTGGGGTGGTTTTGCTATCGTATATCCTTTATTATATAAAAGTAAAGCCAATTATGGATATGAATATGCAATAGAATTAAGAAAATTTATTTTACATAAGCAAAACAGCAATAATTTTTATGGAAGTATTTACTTAGGTAACGCTTTTATGAATACACCGAGGTATTATCGAAATACATTTACTTATTATGAATCATCTTTTGGCATTTCTTATGGAATAAAATTCGGGTATCAATACAATGTTCTTACATTCACAAAAATTCCTTTGCTTTCATTGGTTCTAGATCCTTATTTCAGCATATCCAGATCGCATTATTCAGACAACTCAGGATATTGGAACACTATCGAACATCCTATATTTTCATTAGGTATTCGTTTATTATTGAACTTTAAACATATTATTGGAAAGAAAGATCATCAAATCAATATTGAAGAGGTAAAATAGCGCCTCTAACAAGTCAAGCAGACTCGGCCTAATAAAAAGGAGACATAATGAAAAAGGCATCTGTATTTTTAATGATTTTTTGTATTTCTTCATTGTCCTTTGGAATAGGAACATTTTGCCAAGACAAAATTGGTGGAAAAATATAGTCAGGAAAAGCATGGATAAAATCGGAATCGCCTATTTCTCAGGCACAGGGAATACCGAGATAATCGCTGAGTT
>CAISVC010000264.1 GCA_903888815.1 uncultured Fibrobacterota bacterium | reverse complement strand
CCCAGCCGTCCATGGTCTGGTATTTGACCGTGGTGTCAAGGACGACTTCCGTCGCCTGAGCCGTGTAGTTTACTATTGTTAACTGCACTTCGGCGCCCCATTTCGTGTTCTGCGTCGAAGAGCGCCACTTCGCCTTGAGCACGGCGTTTGCAGGGGCCATCATGCCGGCTAACAATACCACACTGAGAAATAAAACCATTCTCCCGTTTTTGATCGTTCCATGCTTTGCGTTGAACATACAATCCTCCCTTTGATAAAAAAGCGTTAAAAGTTATATTTGATTTTCACCATCCAGTACCGATGATTGGGCAACTCGAATGTCGCCCCATAATCTCTATATTGCCCTATATACGTTTCAGACCGCAGGTGGTCGCGGCCGACCAGCCCGATAAGCGACACCCCGCCAAAGATGGTTTTTTTTGCATAAATAGCCCATTTCCAATTGTCATGTTTGTAAGTTTCTTCATTTGCAAAATTTATCGGTCTAACCGGTGCAGGCTTCCTGTTCATATAGCTTTCATAGGAATCCTGATATTTTGACCCAAACCACTCACCTTCCACAGAAAGAACGTCAAGCAGCTTGAAGGTAGGGATGTTGCATCCTATCATAACCGGCATTTTCTCGAAGGTATTGTTATACCCATACATGTTGCTGTAAACATTCGTTGAGTCCCACATAGTGCTTTTGGGATAATCTTTTAAACCAAGGACTGCCGCTTCGGCATAGATAATGCCATCTTTTTCCCCAAAAAACGAAGCATTAAAAAGCCTCTTTGGATCAAACATGAAACGCAGCATCAACTTGGTCCCCTGAAACGTATAGTACGCGGTGTCACCGGGGGCTTTAAGATAACCATTGGAAGTATACGCGTTTATCGTTTCAGTCGAATCCACGGAAATAAGATGATCAAATGAAATGCCGCCGCCGATATCAAACACCTTGCCTAAAGACACATCCGCTATATAAGTGAGGTTGAAATCCAGGTACGGACGAATGTTAGTCATCGTAGTTAATAAAAGATCCTGACGCAGAAAATTGAAAAGCGTATGCGATACGGCAATGCCGTTAATACGTGCTAATGGAAGATCAAAATTCGTTTGGATATAGGCCGGGTAACACCCGGAACGGAAAAGATACTCGCCGAGATCCTGCGCCTGCGGGTTGTATTTGTACTCAAATCGACCTATATTGATAGTGAAAGCAGACTTTTCTTTATCGCCGAACGATAGAATGCCTTCCGCATTGGGGATGGTAACGTCAAAGTATTGCGTCGGAGCGCCAAAAGAGCTCGCATCAGGTACCAGAAACATTGGACTGGTGTTGTACCAGAAACGCGATTCAAGAGAAATATGGACCGAACAATGTTCGTTTAACGTGCTTTTTACCGAAAGACCGGCATAAACGTGTCCTACCCAGGTATTTATTTCCGGTGCTGACATCTGATATTGATACCGCCCGGCAACAATCTTACCAGCCTCAATGGCTCCGTATCCCGAAATGGCGATTTTTTTCATGGACTCTGTCGAATCCGCGGCCACGGCCACGGTCCCGGCGAATACGCCGGTGCAGAAGAAAAACGCCGCTGCTAATGAATGCCTGCTGAATGTTGTTCGCCGGTAATTTATTCTCATATCATTTCCTTCGCCGTTTTAAAAACAGTTTTGCCGCTACTCGTTCTCTGCTTCGCAGGCGTGGACGAGTAGCTTTTTATTTTATCGGCTATTTGAAAACAACGCTGTCCGAAAGCATTTTTCGTTGTATTCACCGTGTTATGGCGAGTATTTTGTTCTCGACTATACTGTTATCGATTTTAAGTTGCAGCAGATATACCCCGTTGATAATTTTCCCCTGTGTGAACAATGAGACCTGTGCGGTTCCGCCCCTGCTCCTGCATTCAAATACCTTTTGCTCCCTGCCATCTATCTTATAAAGGACCACATTCGCCTTTTCATCAGGTCCGAGTTTGAGATCAAGTGTTCCGCCCCTGATGTAAATCCTTTCCCCGGCCAAAGGCACGGGACTGTGGCGGTCTTCTTTTCTAATTGAAGTGGGATTATTAGGGTCGATTGGCATGGTCTTGGTCAATAGTGTCGGGTTGCAGAGCACTTTCTTTGCGCAACCGGCCAGACGGAGATACCAGTCGCTCGGCAAGTTGTTATACCCGTCCGCGTCGAGCGTCAGCCAGTACCCCTCGTTGGGTGCCAGAGAACGCTTCGGACAGGCCTTCAGCATTGCGGTGCCTTCATCGATTTCGTCAAACATCGCATTGTAAAGCATGGTCGCGCCCGAGCTGATGCAATTGTACACCTGCTCCCAGAAAAGGGCACCCCCAAGACGCGGGATCTGGTTTTGAGGCGTGGAACCCGCATGCATGTTTGACCAGGAAAAACCCGGCCAGATGACGGGCAGATAATCTTTTCCAAGTGTTTTACATTCGGCGAGATCCGGAACGATCCTGTTTGTATTGAACCCATCAGCCCCGGCCGCCGTATTGAAGCTTCCTACAAACCACGGGCTGATGATGTCCGCGGTCCTGATTGCAGAGGCCCATGGTTCTGCTATTGTCCTCCAATTGATATCACCACTGCTGATGACTCCGGCCATGACCGTGGCCTGATACTTGGCGGCTGCACCGGTATGAAACCATTGCACTATCTGTGTGGCAACAGCCGCTGTTATTGACCGGTCGGGAAAACCAAACCCCCACACCGAAACCAGCGGCTTGCCTTTATGATACAAATAGCGCGGGCTCTGCGTGACTTTAAACGTATCGACCAGATACATCCAGTCCTGTGTAAGATTATTGAAAAGCGTCGAATTGCTCGCCCCGCTGACATCGTACATCACCACAAACACCCTGCCATAGGTTTCCGCCGCTTTCTTGCAACTGAGCAGCGTCTTATTGGTCGATTCAGTCCATCCCACATGGTTGGGGCCGAAGCGCTGCACCCATGCGCCGTCGACATGATAGTCCTTCATCCATTTGAAATGCCGCATTATTGTCGTTTCATTACAGGTCGAATACAATCCCACCACGCTCCCGTTGCTGTAATGCATGCTCGTGGCGTACAACTCATTGGAACCACATTCCGTTAAATCGGGAAAAAGATCCACGGTCATATTGGTGCCGGTCGGGGTGGTGCCGCTCCGTATCCAATGTTGCCAGCCGCTGTTGCATCCGTCGCCCTGGGCTCGCTGCCAGCCCTGGTATCCGAACATGTACTTGCAGTTCAAGGTCGTGGCGTCGACCGTGTCCTGAGCGTTTGTCTTCACGCCCACAATCCAGAGTACAACAATAGCTAATGTCAACGCTTTGCGCGGGAACCGGGTGGTCATTTTACGGATCGCAGGACTCATTTTAGAGCTCATATCCCCCTCCCCTGTTACCATTGCACGACTATCTTACGGAACAAGGACCGATGAAACATATCTCTTCCCGTCAACCAGGCCATTCATGAAATAAATGCCCGGCGCCATATCCTGAACTTTTATCATGTCCGTCCCGCTTCTCATTGACGATACTGTCGCTTTAATGCTCCCGTCGATTCCAATCACCTTAAGCTCATAGGCGCATCCCTGTGGATTAATAGAAATGCCGTTTTCTGTGCCGGTTATTCTGATCTTTACTTGTTGTTCAGAAACGAAATTGCCCGTAGGCCTTTGGATACTATTGGCTGATGAGTCATAGATCATGAAGCTGCTGAACGATGACCCCGGCATGGTGGCGGTGACCATTTGCGTTCCGAAACGGATCGCAATCCCCTGATTGCCCGTGTTCAAGTTCTGCGCAACCGCCGCAAGGCTTCCATTCGGATTTTTGACCGCAACCACATTAGCCGCATAATTTCCCGTCATGCCGATGACCCGTGAGCCCGGCCTGATGTAATAGCTGAAATGCTTGAGGACGTAATATTGCGGCTGAAGCGTGTACGTCTTGGCCACGGTGTCCATGGTAATCATACAATTCTGCTTAAAATTTATCATGGGGCCGGAACTGC
Source organism: uncultured Fibrobacterota bacterium (assembly GCA_903888815.1). Classification (GTDB taxonomy): domain Bacteria; phylum Fibrobacterota; class Chitinivibrionia; order Chitinivibrionales; family Chitinispirillaceae; genus BOG-1184. The sequence goes on along the minus strand of CAISVC010000264.1, from coordinate 1,871 downwards.
CGTTTTTTTCCAATATAAGGTTCCACTGAAATGCCCCGCCGGCGCCGTTTGCTATATAAAACTTTACATCCGCGAAAGTCGGGTTAAAGGCATACGCCCATTGGTTGTCGCCGCCGCCGCATACCAATTCGGTCGCGTATAGTTTCACATTCGGATAGGTGGCATGTACCCACGCGATAGCGTCTTTGCCTTCATACTGGAAACAAGCCGCCGCAATGTGGGTGGACGTATCATCAAGCAGGGGGGAAAAATAGGTGTGGTCGGCAACATTCATGGTCGGCGTCCAGAGCTTGACATCAAGGTGATCGGCATGCATTCTCGGGTATAAATAATTCTTCATGAAATTCTCCATCGTTGCCCCGCCGCTCCACCGGGTGGAAGGAAACGGCTGACAGACACGAGGCTCATTCTGGAATGAAAGCGCGAAAAAAGGGATCCCGTAATTCTGGTAGAGCGTGACTGCCCTTGAAAAATAAAGCGCGTAGGCGGTGAGCGTCTGGGCATCCTGTTTAACTGCGCATTCGTCGGTGTTGGCCCCGCCCCCCCACCAATTGTTGTTATTTTTCATCCACGGCGGCGCCGACCACGGGCTTCCCCATACCTTGAGATTCGGGTTATATCCCATGGCCGCCTTGGTAAATGCAAGCGTGAGCACTTTGTCGCGGTCGATGCTTATATTAGACATCGTATAATCGTTGGCGACGTCATCGAGCGTATAACCGCTGAGCGAGAAATCGCTGCAGCCGATAGGCAGGCGGATCATATTGAATTTGCAGCCCGTCACCGTATCAAACAGCAATTTTATCACCGAGTCCTGATTGGCCGGGGATAAATGATGCAGCGCTTCCACGCCGACTTCGTTCGGGCTGCCGCCCCAGCCGTCCATGGTCTGGTATTTGACCGTGGTGTCAAGGACGACTTCCGTCGCCTGGGCCGTGTAGGTCACTATAGGCAACTGCGCTTCCGCAACCCATTTCGAGTTCTGCGATGAATAGCGCCACTTCGCCTTGAGCACGGCGTTTGCAGGGGCCATCATGCCGGCTAATAACACCGCACCGAGCAATAAAATCATTCTCCCGTTGTTGATCGTTCCAAGCCTTGCATTGAACATACAATCCCCCCTTCAATTAATAAAGTATAACTACTTCTGTTGCGACTGTTCATCAACAACTGAAAAAAAAGTACTACCTCTACCGCGCACAACGGAAGCCGAAGCCTAAACAATTGGTTTGGTAAAAGTAGCCAGGGTTGCCGGTGGCCCGGGCCGCAGAACGGCATAGACCGTCGACATGCCAGCTGCCGTAATTTAAGAGCCACGAGCCCCCGCGCACCACGTGGTAATATCCGTAAATCCCGGGTTCCGACGGACCTGTCGGGTCGGTCTGTGCGCTATCGCTCTTATAGTAGTCATACCAATCGTTGCACCACTGGAATACATTACCGCTCATATCATATAATCCCCACGCATTGGGAAGCTTTGTCGCGACTGGTTGTGTAGAATCGGGGCTGTTCTCGTAATACCATGAATACAGCCCCCTTACAGTTATGGTTGAATCATCACCCCAGAAATATGCCGTCGTGCTTCCGGCGCGGCAGGCATACTCCCACTGCGCCTCGGTCGGAAGATGGTAACCTTTCTTCGAAAAATCGATTTTCAGACTATCGAGACCGGTGCATCCGTTGCCCGGCGTGCCGATAACCGATAGATAAGAATAGACCGTATCGAGGTGATCGCGCTTGCTGCGGGCATTGCAGTAAAGAACCGCGTCGTACCAGGTGACTTGCTCCACCGGTCGCCGCGAATTGCCGGTAAAGAGTGAGGGATTTTCTCCCACGAGCGCAACATAGTCGGCCTGGGTGACATCGGTGGT
>CAISVC010000263.1 GCA_903888815.1 uncultured Fibrobacterota bacterium | reverse complement strand
TGCGCTTGAGGTCGCCGTCCGTGTAGATGCCGCGGAGCACATTTCCGGCATCCACCACGATCACGGCGCCCATTGCCTTGGAGGTCAGGACGATGAGCACGTCGGCCATGAGCGTGCCGGTTTTGACAAGCGGCAGGTCTTTACCGGTATGCATGACATCGCTCACGCGGAGCAGGAGTTTCCTGCCGAGCGCGCCGGACGGGTGCAGGCGGCTGTAATCATCCTCGCTGAAGCCGCGGCGCTGCATGAGGCAGGCCGCCAGCGCGTCGCCGACCGCAAGCGCCACGATCACGCTTGATGTGGGCGCCAGATTGAGCGGACACGCCTCCTCCTTGACACTTGCGTCAAGCGCGAGGTCGGCGTATTCGGCAAGCGTACAGCGCTTGCGGCCCACCACCGCTATGCTCTTGAGCCCCATGCGCTTGAACGCCTGGAGCACGTCGAGCACCTCCCTGCTCTCGCCGCTGTTGGAAAAAAGCAGGCCGATGTCGTTTTTCTGCACCAGCCCGATATCGCCGTGCAATGCCTCAACCGGGTGCAGGAACACCGAAGGGGTGCCGGTGCTCGAAAATGTCGCCGCCGCCTTTCCTGCCACGATGCCGGACTTGCCGAGACCCGTGGTGATGACCTTGCCGGTCGCGGAAAACAGCATATCCACCGCCTTTTCGAACGCCGGACCAAGGCTCTGCATCAGGCTTTCAAGCGCACCGATCTCTTTTTTCAGTATCTCGCGCGCACATGCGACACTGCTCACAAAATCTCCTCGCAAAAATGGTACAATTACTTTACCACCGCACCGCCAGCCGGAGTTGGACGGTCAGCCGACGGTCCCGCCGGCTGTTCCGGGTGTTTACGAAGGGTCAGCGCGATTACAAAATCCGGCGCTTTCGGTGTTTCCCCGGCGGTTTTTACGGTAAGCTCAAACCTGCGCAAATTTTCCCACTGTTCCATAGTCTTGCGTAGTATCTTCTGCAGCTCTCCGGCCGCCAGATCCATCCGTTGAATGAGCACCTTTTTGATCGCCCCGCCGGTAGTGATTCTTTTCCATATGTCCTCGATATCCTTGAACACGGTCCTTCCCAGTATCTGAAAACCCATTGGCACCAGAACGGCCTCCATATCGAGAGAACCTGTTTCAAACCTGGTAAGGCGTACAATCTGTTTCCGTTCCTTGCGAAGCCGGTACATGCAGGCGTCTACCAGCGATTCGCCGACCACCTCCCCGAGGGAGGCGATGAATGATTCTTCATACTCGAAAACAGCCTCATCAAGCATAGCTGCTATCGCGGAAAAATCGGCAGCAGCGATATAGTCATGGAATTCGACCTTGACCAATGCTTTAAGCGTATGCCTGTCGACGGTCTTCGTCAGCTCCGCCTGCCAATCCTCTGCTACCGGCTCCCCGTCTTCCCAGAGCCGCGCGCCCGTTACCGTGGCATGACGGAAATCCGTAGAATCATTCGTGGCTACGCCGACCAGTATGGCATTCATGAGGTTGGCCGCCCTGAAATTCACCCCCCGGAGGTCGGCTCCGGTGAGGTCAGCAGCCCTGAGATCGGCTCCGGTGAGGCTGGCGCTCCAGAGAATGGCTCCCTTCATGTCGGCTGCCCGGAGATCTGCAGCCCTGAGATTGGCCCCCCTTAGGTTGGCGCCTTTGAGATCAGCTCCCCTGAGATTGACCGCTCTGAGATCGGCTCCCGCAAGGCTGGCATCCTTGAGGTCGGCCGCTCTGAGATCAGGTGCGATATTGGTGCGCTCGACTCTCCATTTATTCCATTCGGAAACACCGCGCTTCAGAATATCCATGTGATTTATTTTATCCATCAAAGCTCTCCTCCCTTACATCTTCACCGTTCCCTTGAAAAAACAGATGCTAACCCCACCTGTTTTATTCCCCCTTACCGGTTTTGCCTGTTGCTGCTTTTCTTCTCCTGCTTTCCATATTCCGTGCTACACTATAGAATATCAATTTTTGTGTTTTAGCAAATCAAATAGTATCTCGGCCTATCTGGAAACCATCATCACGCGTATCGGTCTCAACTCCACCCCGCTGAAATAAGCTTTCAGAATCTGCTCAAACGACTGCCCCTGCCGTGAGCGGCCTATGGCGCCCATCTGGCACATACCCACACCGTGGCCGTATCCCCGGCCGCGCAAGGTGAAAGTCCGGGGACCGTTTTTTACAACAGTGAAATTCGCGCTGCGCAGGATCTCGCCCGAAGCGGCTTTTCTCCGGAGAAGAAAGCGAAGTTTATCGCCGCCATATTCAACATTCCCCTCTGTTCCGAGAAGACGGCACGATTTTACCCTTCCGCACCCGAAACGCCCGTCCACTTTTATCGCCTTCAGGTTCCCGCTGAAGCTTGCACCCGGCAGCATTTGCCGCACCGTCGTGCGCAGTATTTTCGAAAGTTCTCCGGCATCCCAGGACTCTTCCCAGTTGAACACGGGCGAAAAGGAACAGTATGCCTGACCGTCAGGAGCCATGTCGCTTCTGGAGCCGAGATAGTCGCAGTGCACCTTGCCCCACACCTCGTCGCTGTTTGCGGTCATACCGCCGCAGGTGGAATGGTAATAGACGCCGGCCAGCGAATCATGCCAGGTCAGAACGAGGTCGGCCGTTAAACACACGGCGCTGTCCGTTTCGGGAGTCTCGACATCAGCACCGCCATATACCTGGTCGGTAATGGTGCTGAGCAGATCAAACGTTTCTCCGCAGTTGTCGACGATGTGTTTATAGGCGTACGTCCGGGCCACTACCGCCTGTGCCTTGAGCGCCTCGACCTCCTCCCCGGCTCTTCTTCCCATCTCAAGCGGCAGCACACCGCGCAGGTAATCCTCAACGGCGACATAATTGATAATCGAAAAAAGTCTTTCCCCCGCAATTATCATTGAACCCCGGTAGCTGGCCTGATCAACATAGAGACGATTTGATTCATGCAAAGAAACGAGCGTACACGGTAAAGCAACCTCAGTAAAGGCTCCCGAAGCAACAGTTATCGCGATGCG